>NZ_JBNPMZ010000025.1:0-41970 GCF_050314255.1 Sporofaciens sp. SGI.106 | reverse complement strand
AGTAATGTGGAATTTGGAGGTAACTATTATGTTGTGTCAATTTACAGTCAAGAATTTTAAAAGTATACGAGACGAGGCAACGTTTGATATGCAAGCTGCCGCCATTTCTGAACATGAAGATCGGATCATCAAGGATAGAGATGGAGAGTTGTATTTGCCGGTGTCAGCTATTTACGGACCGAATGGTGGTGGCAAATCAAATGTCCTTGAAGCTTTGTATAGTTTATCATTAAAGGTTCTTCGACCATTATATGCAACCAGTGATAATGAAGATCGTGTAATACCTCGTAAAAAATTGCTTATTGAGCCATTCTCTTTTTCAGAAAAGAAAAAAGAAGAACCTACGGAATTTGAGGTATTTTTCAGAACGGAGCTGGCTGAGTACCGCTATATTTTAAATATAAAACGCGATGAGGTTTTATATGAACGTCTGGACCGTGTAAAGTTAGATACCGGTAGAAGATCAGCACTTTTTGAGAGAGGCGATGAGGGAATTATTCTGAAAGGCACTTTGGCCAGATTGAAAATAAGTGACGAGTTATCGGATACTCTTCCGTTACTCTCTTATCTTGGAATTACTTATCGGAAAAATGAAGTCGTAAATGATGTGCTGGATTGGTTTGAATTTGGAATTGATTTTATGAATTACGGAAATCCAATGCAGGAGTTGCGTATGGCGATTGCTAATTCTGGTGACGTTAAGGATCTCGTTCTTAAAATGATTCAGGAAATGGATTTGGATATTCTGGATTTTCGTGTGGAAGAAAAAGAACATGATCGAATAGAAGTTTTTACAAAACATGAAGTAGATGGTTATGAAGCAGAGCTTAATCTGTCAGATGAGTCCAGTGGTACAAAAAAAATGTTCGGATTGCTTCCGTTTATCGCGGAAAGTTTGATTGAAGGAACAACTTTAGTAATTGATGAATTAGATGCAAAAATCCATCCTGCGTTACTGCGACACATTATTATGTTGTATAACGATATGGAAGTGAACCGAAAAGGAGCTCAGCTGATTTTTACATCGCATGATTTGTCCACAATGAACAGTGACGTGTTCCGCAGAGACGAAATCTGGTTTGTGGCGAAAGGAAACAGCCAGAACTCCAAGCTGTATTCTCTGGTTGAATTTAAGAACAGAAAAGGAGAATCTGTTCGTAAAGATGCAAAGTTTGACAAGCAGTATCTGGAGGGAAAATATGGCGCTGAACCGTGTTTGCAAAAAATAATAGATTGGGATTACTGGCTTGAGTTATGACTACGAATCGATTAAAATTAGTTCTACAAAAGAGAGAATAGTCATAGAATTTAGTCATAAAATTTGAAAGTAGGTGTTGATTTGAATTTAGGAATTGAAACGGAAACATTAGAATTTAAAAAATCAACAGGTGAATTAAAAGAAGCAATGCATTCTATTTGTGCGATTTTGAATAAACATCAATATGGAGAACTCTATTTTGGCGTAAAGAATGACGGTACTGTGATTGGACAAGTTGTAACAGAAGAGTCTTTGCGGGAAGTAAGCCAGAAAATAAAAAATTTTATTGAACCGAGAATATATCCAGAAATCAATAAGGTTGTATTAGATGGACGAGACTGTATTCATGTAAAATTTTCAGGAGATCAAAGACCATATTTTGCGTATAATGTGGCGAGAATTAGGGTGGCTGATGAAGATTTGGTTATGTCCAGGGAGGAAATCACGAATCTTCTTCTTCAAAGCGGACGGGAAGGTAATCGATGGGAAAATCTGGTGTCAAATAAAAAAATTGATGATGTTGATGAAGAGTTGCTTAAAAAATATTTGGTTCATGCACATGATGCCGGGAGAATTGCAATTTCTTATACGGATAAGAATACAGTTTTGAATCAATTGGAATTAACTGAAGGGGACAAGCTGTTAAATGCCGGAAAGGTACTTTTTAGTGATGATCTGCTTCATGATGTTCAGATGGCGATATTTGCTACAAATGAACGATTGACATTTAATGATATTCAACGTTATCACGGACCGGTATTGAAACTTGTGGATATTGCGGAAAACTATATTAAAAGCAATATTCATTGGAGGGTTGAGTTTACCGGAGAATTACAGAGAACAGAAATACCTGAGATTCCGATTGATGCAATTCGTGAAGCATTGTTAAATTCATTCTGTCATAAGGATTATTCTTCCGGAGAAAGTAATGAAGTGGCAATTTATAAAGATCGTGTTGAAATATACAATCCAGGTACATTCCCAGAAGGATTAGAACCACAGGATTATATTGAACGAGTAGAACGTCCGGTTCGAAGAAATCCGAAAATAGCTAGAATTTTGTATTATTCAAAAGATATTGAGAGTTTTGGAACGGGGTTAAAACGTATTGCGGATGCTTGTGAAAGTGCTGGGGTGCGATATGAATTCCAAAAGAAGAAGACAGGATTTGTCCTAGATTATTCATGGCACAGGCGTGAAAGTGGCTGAAAGCCGCATAGTTACTGTGTTTTGACTGAATATTGCTTTTCATCTATCAAGTGAATGAAAAAAGAGCATCCAAATGTGGTAAAATTAAGGTGTTCAAGACTTAATAAAAACCAACAAAGGAGCCCTTTATGAGTATTGTAAACACCTTATCATTAGAAAGCAATAGACAGATTAAAATAAATTTTGATGGAGGAGACTTATCCTCCGATGCATGCTTACTTCTCATCAAAGAATTTGTAAGCAAACTTGGTATTGATAAGCTTTTTGGCAAAGCTTTCAAGACCAATGATCCTGCATTATTCAGATATCATACGGATCAGAAAAATCTGCTCCAGATGATATATATGATCATTGCCGGTTATTTCGAAGATGACGCTTCCGATGAACTGACAAACGATCCTGTATTCAAGTCTGTACTTGAAAAAGATGCCCTTGCATCACAGCCTACGGTATCAAGATTCTTTAACCGTATGGATGAAGATACCTTAAACCAGTTCCTCGCGATTGGCAGAGTGCTTCGTAAGAAAGTTTACAGTATACAGTTGCCACAAGCTGTTACTCTGGATTTGGATTCTACTCTTCTTGATGCATACGGCAGACAGGAAGGCAGAGCCTTTAATTTTCATTATCAGAGCAATGGCTACCACCCGCTTGTCTGTTATGATGGAATGACCGGGGATCTGATCAAAATCCAGCTTCGCGATGGAACACAGTATTCCTGCACCGGAGTGGTTGACTTCCTGCAGCCGATACTGGATGAATACCTGAATGATTATCCGGCAATCCGTATTCTGCTTCGTGGTGACAGCGGTTTCGCTACGCCTGACCTTTATAAGCAGTGTGAGGAAAACGGCACAAGCTATGTGATTCGGCTGAAAGAGAATGGCATTCTCCGCGAAAAAGCATCCTGTCTTATGGATGAGCTTGATGAAATCACCAAGAATAACAAAGTTGATTATGCAGTAGTCTATGGCGAATTCATGTACAAAGCAGGTTCATGGCCTTATGAAAGGCGCGTGGTATGCAAGGTTGAAAAACCGAAGAACCAAATGGTTTACATGTACACATTTGTTGTAACAAACATGGATTCCTCACCAGAGTATCTTATCAAATTTTACAGCAAACGAGGGCTGATGGAAAACTTCATCAAAGAAAGCAAATCCGGCTTTGATTTCGCGTCCGTAAGCAGTCATACCAGAATAGTAAATGCCAACAGACTACAGGTACATGCTCTTGCGTATAACATATTTAATTGGTTTAGACGATTGGCGTTATCAACAAACATGCGAAAGCAACGCATTGATACCGTCCGTTTAAAACTGCTGAAGATTGCTGCAAAAGTAGTTCATTCAGCAAGATATATCACTTTCAAGCTGTGTAGCAGCTGCCCTTATAAGAAAGAGTTCTATGAGACACTTTCAAATATCAGCGAGCTTCATGCACAGCTGGAATAGCAACTATTAACGAACCTTGACAGCTTAATAACCATCTTGAAATCTGTCACAGGGATACTATACCCTTTTGACAGGTTTATGGACTACGGTTATGGCTGCAAGGATCAATTTTTTAATTCATGGCTCAGTTTTTAGTTCAGATGCTGTTCCGTGAATAATTCAGGTTTGTTGTTTGTTTTTATAGAACTGTGGGAAAAATCGATTGGGAAAAAACTATTTTACAGAGTAAAAAATGAACGAACTTATGGAAAAGAAACTGAGTGAAATAAAAAATGAAGCGATTTTAAAACTTGTCGAATACTTGAAAGAGAATGGAAAGATTACAACGGATATAGGTGTGGAACTTACCGGAAAATCTGTCGCTCAAGTTCGCAGATATTTAAAAGCATTGTGTGATATCGGAATGATAGAAAAAACGAAAAGTACGAAAGGTAATATTTATATTCAGAAATAGTAATTGGATCATGAATTCGCTCATTTTATGAGCGAAAAATGAGCGAATCGTGATCGGAAAATGAGTGAATCATTTTACAGAGGTTTATTTAAAATTATTTTGATAAGCCTCTGTTTTTCTGTTTACAATTCTCAATTTTAATATATAATAAAGTTGTAACAGAACGATATAACTATAACAGAAAGGTCATCCAACATGAATATAGCAGCTTATTGCCGTGTTTCTACCGATAAAACCGACCAGCTCAACAGCCTGGAAGCCCAAAAAGAGTTCTTCTCTGAATATACCAAACGCACTGGTGGCACCTTAGTAAGATTATATGCAGACGAAGGTATTTCCGGAACTAAAATTAAAAATCGTAAAGAATTTCTTCGCATGATGTCCGATGCTGAACACGGTCTCTTTGACATGGTTGTTGTAAAGGATATTTCTCGTTTTGCCAGAAATACGGTGGATCTTTTACAGAATATCCGCAAGTTAAAAGCGTTAGGAATTGAAACACAATTTCTCACAACCAACATGACCAGTATGGGTAACAGTGAATTTCTGCTGACTATTTTCGGTGCTATTGCCCAGGAAGAAAGTGCCAACACTTCCAAGCGTGTGAAATTCGGTAAGAAAATGAATGCAGAAAAGGGACGAGTTCCCAATATTGTCTACGGATATGATAAGACGATTGGTGATCATTTCAATCTGGCTATCAATGAGGAAGAAGCGAAAGTTATCCGACAGATTTTTCAGTGGTATACGGAAGACGGCTATGGTGCTGCTAAAATTGCCAATAAGTTGAATGAAAAAGGGCTGACCACGAAGCGAAACTGCAAGTGGAGTCAGAATGCCATCTGCCGGATCCTGACGAATGAGCTTTACACCGGAAAAATCATCAATGGCAAGCAGGAAGTGACAGATTTCCTGACTGGACAGAGAACGGATAAAGATGAGACAGAATGGATGGTTGTGGAACGACCGGAACTTCGGATAATTGATGATAGGACCTTTGAAAAGGTGGGAGAAACGCTTCATTCCCGGCATGCATCCTTTAATATGAAGCATGAACGCCAAAGCAATAAATATCTTTTCTCCACATTGATTAAATGTAAGGAATGTGGCTGGTCCTTCCGCCGGACAGTGCGGACTTACAAGAATACTTACGTCCGTTGGGTCTGCTCCGGGCATAATGGGCGTGGGGCAGACAGTTGTCCGAATGCGGTGACGGTAGACGAAGAAGAATTAATCGAGGTTTTGCAGGAATATTTTGTGGAAGTATTGAAGCAGAAGAAAAAGGTAATCAACCATGTAGTCAATGAATTCCAGCGCGTTTACAAAGCAAAGGACGAAAACCTAGAATATGAGAAAGAGTTGACTGGACAGCTTACAAAGCTGCAAAAGACAAGACAGAAATATATGGACATGTACACCGATGATCTGATTACCCGTGAAGAATTGAATGAGAGAATTGGTGGCATGCGGCTGGAAATCGAACGTCTGGAAAATGAACTTAAGATGGTTTCCTATCATCTGACCAAAGGGGAGCAACTGGAAGCGGTTCTAAATAATACGTTTAAAGAGATAGAAGATATTACCGATGTTCATGAGATGACAAATGAGCAGTTAAAGAAAATTATCCAGAAGATTGAAGTGGATCGGAATGGAAATGTGGATATTTATCTTCGTTTATTTGGTGATTTGGGATTAAATGAAACCGTTCTAATTTGTGACTACCATACATAAAGACGTAACAGAGAGATTGCTTCAGATTAACCCATCTCTGGCGGCAGAAGCCCGTAAGGTTCTGGATGTGAATAAATCCGAGCGCCATATCCGTGGTGGACTTGCCACCAGGGAAAAATATCTGCATATGGAACATCGATAGAAAAAGAATATGCTGTTGAAGATGGCGAAATAATGGAGTTATAATAACTTCATAACAAAAGAGAAGGAGTATACGACATGAAATTATTTCAGCAAAGAACCAGAATACAGAAGTTTGAGCATACAGCGGAATTTGTTAAGGAATATAAGATCGGCAAAGGAGATTTTATCCTTGCCAGCAGAAGTGTCTATGAGACATATTTCGCGCCTCTTGGGATCGAAGCTCATGTGGAATACAAGGGTAAATATGGAGCAGGAGAGCCGACGGATATTATGATTGATGCGCTGCTTGCCGATTTTCGGAAGACGGATTGCAGGCGGATTGTTGCGATTGGCGGCGGGGCGGTTATTGATATGGCAAAGATCCTGGTGCTTGCGGGAGAATATTCTACGGAGCAGATATTTAAGAGGGAAGTTCCGCTTGAGAAGGTGCATTCGCTGATTGCTGTGCCTACTACCTGCGGTGCCGGATCGGAAGTATCTAACGTATCCATTACGGAGCTTACCAGTATCCACAGTAAACTTGGGTTAGCTGACGATAGTATTTATGCAGATGATGCGGTCCTGATTCCGGAATTGCTTGCAGATCTTCCGTATTCGTTCTTTGCTACCAGTGCGATTGATGCATTTATTCATGCTATCGAATCTTATGTATCGCCAAAGGCAACATTGTATACACAGATGTTCAGCAAACAGGCTATGCAGATGATTTTGTCCGGATTCCGTAAGATTGCAGAGCATGGACCGGAATATCGGATGAATCTTCTGGAGGAGTTTCTGACAGCAAGTAATCTGGCAGGAATTGCATTTGGTAATGCGGGAACCGGAGCGGTACATGCCATGTCTTATCCGCTGAGCGGAGTCTATCATGTAACACACGGAGAAGCGAATTATCAGTTTCTGACAGCGGTATTTTGGGAATATCAGAGACTGGATCCGGAGGGAAAACTTAAGGAGGTTAATCAGTTTCTGGCAGGACTTCTGGAATGCGAAGAAGCAAGTGTATACGTGGAACTGGAAAACTTGCTGAATAAAATCATATCCCGAAAGAATCTTCGGGAATATGGGATGACAGAGGAAGATATAAGAAACTTTGCTGAAAGTGTGGAGGAAAGCCAGCAGAGATTGCTGAATCAGAGTTGTGTAAAATTTGATGCAGATCGTATGGAAAAGATATACAGGCAATTGTATTAGGGGACAGGTTCCGCGACTCATTTTAAGAGTCGTGGAACCTGTCCCTGTTGACTCGTAAATGTCATACTTTACCAGGATGCGAGATGGGTTTATAATTATGAATATCTGAAGAAAGGAAGGTATTTGGTATGGATAATTTTACATTTTATGCTCCGACATATTTTGCATTTGGAAAAGATACGGAGAATGAAACGGGAAAATATGTGAAACGTTTTGGTGGTACGAAGGTGCTGATTCATTATGGCGGGGGATCTGTGGTGCGAAGTGGTCTGCTGGATCGGGTGAAGGCCTCTCTGGAGGCAGAGCAGATCGGTTATGTTGAGCTTGGCGGTGTGAAACCGAACCCGCGAAGCGGTCTGGTATATGAGGGTATAGATCTTTGCAGAAAAGAAGGTGTGGATTTTATTCTTGCTGTGGGCGGAGGAAGTACCATTGACTCTGCGAAAGCTATTGCCGCAGGTGTGCCATATGACGGGGATTTCTGGGATTTTTATCAGGGAGGTATTGTGAATGAAGCGGTTCCGATCGGAACGGTAATAACGATATCCGCGGCAGGAAGTGAGGGTTCTGCTGATTCTGTGATCACGAAGGAGGATGGCATGTACAAACGTGCGACGACAGGAGAAGCGCTGAGACCGAAGTTTACCATAATGAATCCGGCTCTGACTCAGACACTCCCGGCTTATCAGACAGCGTGTGGTATTACAGATATTATTGCACATCTGTATGAGCGGTATCTTACGAATACAAAGGAAGTGGAATGTACGGACCGCATGATTGAGGCACTTCTGCTGACAATGGTGCATGAGGGACCGCGTGTGATCGAGGACCCGGACAATTATGATGCGCGTGCCAATATTATGTGGGCGGGTATGATGGCTCATAATAATTCCTGTGGCGTGGGAAGAAGCCAGGACTGGACAAGCCATGGAATTGAGCATGAATTGTCTGCGCTTTATGACTGTGCGCACGGAGCGGGACTTGCAGTGGTTATGCCTGCGGTATTTACTTATAATCTGAAACATGACGTGATGCGTTTTGCCAAGATTGCGGTACGTGTATGGGGCTGCCAGATGGATTTTGAACATCCGGAGAGAACCGCAAAAGAGGGAATAGAAGCATTGCGTAGTTTTCTGATATCTATCGGTATGCCGAAGAATTTTGCAGAGCTGGGTGCCAGGGAAGAGGACATTGAGAGGCTGGCACATACCTGTTGTTATGGTGATGTGGAAAACGGAACGATCGGGGGATTTGTACCATTGAATCAGGAGGATGTGGAGAATATCTATCGATTGATGTTGTAAAAAATGATGGGAGAGTGACGAAATGTATTATAAACAGTATGGAAATACAGATATGAAGGTCTCAGCAGTGGGTCTTGGGACGATGCGTTATAATGATGAAGATATTAAGGCAGGCCGCCTGGAAAAATGTGCGGAGATTCCACTTTACGCTTATGAGAAGGGAATCAATTACTGGGATACAGCGCCATTTTACTGTGATGATAAGAGTGAGATTGTAACTGGAATTGCGTTGTCCCAGGTGGACAGAAAGAAGGTATTCGTTACCTCTAAGACCAATTTTAATACGTTGGAAACGGAAAAACCGGATAAAGATATTTTCAGGCGCCGTCTGGAAATGTCACTTGACCGGTTGAAGACGGATTACATAGATTTTTATCATATGTGGTGTATGCTGAGCCTGGAATCCTGGGAGAAGCATATGGAGGCAATGTATGGATTTTTTGAAGATGCGAAGGCAGAAGGCCTCATCCGCAATATCGTTTTTTCCTCCCATATGCAGGGAAATGATATTGAAAATGTTGTGGATTCCGGCAAGTTTAAGGGAATGCTGATCGGCTATAATGCGCTGAATTACCGTTTCCGTCAGAGCGGAATAAAAAAGGCCTATGAAAATGGAATGGGCGTGGTAGTTATGAATCCGTTGGGCGGAGGTCTGATTCCGCAGAATCCGGAAGCATTTTCCTACCTGACAGAGGGAACAGATCTTACGGTGGCACAGGCGGCTCTGAGATTCGTGGCTTCTCACAGAGAAATTACAGTGACACTGGCGGGCTGTACTACGAAGGAGCATGTGGATGATGCGGTAAAGGCTGTGGAAAATCTGGTGGAGGAACCAGCAGAGAAGGTGGCTGAAAAATACGATAAGAAGGGAATGGCTCTGAACAATCTCTGTACCGGATGTTCTTATTGCAAAGGATGCCCGAAGGGGATTCAGATTCCTAAAATGATGGATGCATATAATCAGATGATCCTGACAGGGGATAAGAAAGCCATTCTGGACCGTCTGGATAACCACTGGGATATTCCTCAGAGTATGGCAGGGGAGTGCATCGCGTGCGGCAAATGCGAACGCCAGTGCACACAGCACCTTCCGATTATTAACAGGTTAAAGGAGATAGCAGAATGTCAGGCATAAGTACGGGTGTAAAAATTAAAGAATTTTCTCTTCCGGTGAAGATTGCATACGGTGGACTCTTAACGGCGGTGGGCGTACTGCTGCCACAGGTGTTTCATGTATTTGGTCAGGAGGCGGGAATGATATTTCTGCCGATTCAGTTTTCCATTTTTCTGGCAGGACTGCTGCTTGGACCGGTATATGGCGGTTTTATCGGAATTCTGGTTCCGGCGATCAGCTGTCTTTTGACGGGAATGCCCCCGGTTCCGAAGGTGTATTTTATGTTCTTTGAGTTGGCAGGATACGGAATCGTAACTGGACTGCTCAGACGAAAATGTCCGGTTTATCTGAATCTGATCATAGCAATGGCAGCAGGCCGCATTTTTTACGGGCTGTCACTGGCAGCAGGAGTGGGATTTTTCGGACTTCAGGCTCCATTTGCCGGAAAGGCGGCATTTATTTCCGGAATCGTAATGGGAATACCGGGAATGATCCTGCAGATTCTGATTTTGCCTGTTCTGTATAAGCGGCTGATCCGGGGCAATATTCTGGCAGAAAGGACAATAGAGGATGGAAAATAAATACATGCAGCAGGCGAAAAATCTGCTGGCACAGAAGAAAGAAAATACCTGTGCGATCGTATGGAAAGATGATGCGGGTAAGGAGCCGTATGTATCGGAATACAAGGGAATCCGCCCCATCATGGAGCTTCTGAAAAAAGGGGAATCCCTGGAAGGGGCATATATTGCGGATAAGGTAATTGGGAAGGCAGCTGCATTTTTGATGGTTTATGGAGGTGCTGTGTCCGTCTATGCCAGAGTTATCAGCGGTGCTGCAAAGGACGTATTCTATAAAGCCGGGGTCTGCTGTGAATTTGAAAAAGAGGTTCCCTATATCATCAACCGAACAGGAGATGGAAGATGCCCAATGGAATCTGCAGTCTGGGATGTGGAGGATGCCGCTGAGGCTTACCACATCTTAAAGAGAAAACTGGAAGAAATGAAAGCTGAAAATAGATCATGAGAACAAAAGTAAAAGCCGACAGAAGTGGATATTTATTTGACAATAAAGCGCTGACCATGCTGATCATCCCGCTGATTATTGAGCAGCTTCTGGCTGTCCTGGTAGGAATGGCGGACAGCATTATGATTGCCAGTGTGGGTGAGGCAGCAGTGTCCGGGGTCTCTCTGGTAGATAATATCATGGTACTTCTGATTAATATTTTTGCGGCTCTTGCCACGGGAGGTGCTGTGGTGGCAGGCCAGTATCTGGGACAGAAGAAGACGGGAGAGGCCAGGAAAGCGGCCACTCAGCTGGTGTGGTTTACGACCATCATAGCAGTGGTGATTATGGTGTTCATATACCTTTGTAAAAATATGATTCTTCACAGTGTGTTCGGACACATTGAAGCAGATGTAATGGGACATGCGAACATTTATATTTTGATCGTAAGTGCATCGATTCCCTTCCTTGCCATGTATAATGCCGGTGCAGCTGTGTTTCGTGCCATGGGAAATTCTAAAGTACCCATGCAGGTTTCCGTGATCATGAATATTATAAATGTCAGCGGAAATGCTATTTTAATCTATGGTTTTCACAGAGGAACCGAAGGTGTGGCAATTCCCACATTGCTATCCCGTGTAGTGGCAGCGATTTTGATTGTTGTATTGCTCTGGAATCCGAATCAGACCCTTTATCTGGAGCGTACCTGGAAATATCGTGTGAACTGGAGAATGGTAAAGAGTATTCTCTCTATCGGAGTGCCTAACGGACTGGAGAGCAGTATGTTCCAGCTGGGCAAGATTATCGTGCTGAGTCTGGTATCTTCTTTTGGAACTTATGCGATTGCCGCAAATGCTGTGTCTAATGCGGTAGCGCTGTTCCAGATTCTGCCGGGACTGGCAATGTCGCTGGCAGTGACAACGGTTATTGCAAGATGTGTAGGTGCCGGCGACTATGAGCAGGTGCGATATTATACGAGAAAATTGATGATGATTACTTACGTGGGCATGTGGTTTACTAACGCGGTGATCCTGCTGGCAATGCCCCTGATCCTGAGGGCGTATCATTTGTCGGATATTACTGCATATTATACGAAAAAAATTCTGATCTTCCACGGAGTATCTTCTATGCTGATCTGGCCGATCGCATTTACGCTGCCGGGTGTATTTCGTGCGGCGGGAGATGCGAAGGTGTGCATGGTTATTTCCATTATTTCCATGTGGATATTCCGTATTATATTCAGTTATGTTCTGGGAAAATATATGGGAATGGAAGTGTTCGGTGTCTGGGTGGCAATGGTCATTGACTGGGTAGTCCGATGCATTTGTTTTATAATCAGATACTTTGGCGGCAAATGGAAAAAGGCAGCAATTGTATAAAAATAGTTGTAAATCATTATTTGCTATTTTATAATGAAATTTATCAAACAGGTGTGAACAGCCTGTTAAGGAGATTGAGAGAAAACACAAGGAGGAGCACAGGTGAAAAGAGAGCTAGTTATCGTGTTGGATTTTGGCGGACAGTACAATCAGCTTGTGGCACGACGTGTCCGTGAATGTAATGTGTATTGCGAGATCTATTCTTATAAGACAGACCTTGAGACGATTAAAAAAATGAATCCGAAGGGAATTATTCTGACAGGCGGCCCGAACAGCTGTTATGAGGCAGATTCCCCGACCTATTCAGAAGAATTATTTAAGATGGGAGTTCCGGTACTGGGACTCTGTTATGGTGCGCAGCTTATGATGCATGTGCTGGGAGGCAAAGTAGAGCGTGCGGATGTCCGTGAGTATGGTAAGACGGAGGTTCTGATCGACAAGACAGATTCCCGCGTATTTAAGAATGTGTCTGAGAAGACCATCTGCTGGATGAGCCATTTTGACTATATTTCTAAAATTGCACCGGGATTTGAGATTACTGCCCACACGGCAGACTGTCCGGTGGCTGCTGCGGAGAATGCGGCTGAGGGACTGTATGCGATTCAGTTCCACCCGGAGGTCCTTCACACAGCAGAAGGAACAAAGATGCTGTCCAATTTCGTCCTTGGCGTATGCGGATGTGCGGGGGACTGGAGAATGGACTCCTTCGTAGAAGAATCTATTAAGCAGATTCGTGCAAAGGTTGGCAAGGGAAAGGTACTCTGTGCCCTGTCCGGCGGTGTGGATTCATCCGTTGCCGCAGTTCTTTTATCAAAAGCGGTTGGAGATCAGCTCACCTGTGTATTCGTTGACCATGGACTTCTCCGTAAGAATGAAGGAGATGAAGTGGAAGAGGTATTTGGACCAAATGGTTCCTATGACCTGAATTTCATTCGTGTGAATGCTCAGGAGAGATTCTATTCCAAACTTGCCGGTGTAGAAGAGCCGGAGGCAAAACGTAAGATTATCGGTGAAGAATTCATCCGTGTATTTGAGGAAGAAGCAAAGAAAATCGGGGCGGTGGATTTCCTGGTACAGGGAACCATTTACCCGGATGTGGTAGAAAGCGGTCTGGGCGGAGAATCCGCTGTGATCAAATCCCACCACAATGTAGGAGGACTTCCGGACTACGTTGATTTCAAAGAGATTATCGAGCCTCTGAGAGATCTGTTCAAGGACGAGGTAAGAAAAGCAGGTCTGGAGCTTGGAATTCCGGAGCGTCTGGTATTTCGTCAGCCATTCCCGGGACCAGGACTTGGCATTCGCATCATCGGAGAGGTTACTGCGGAGAAGGTAAAGATCGTTCAGGATGCAGATGCGATCTACCGCGAGGAGATGGATGCGGCCGGCATGAACAAGACCGTAGGTCAGTATTTTGCGGCACTCACCAATATGCGAAGCGTTGGTGTTATGGGTGATGAGAGAACCTATGATTATGCGGTAGCACTGCGTGCGGTAAATACCATTGATTTCATGACAGCGGAGGCGGCAGAGGTGCCGTATGCCGTACTGAATAAAGTCATGAGCAGAATCATTAATGAAGTAAAGGGCGTTAACAGGGTAATGTACGACCTGACCAGTAAACCGCCGGGAACCATAGAAATGGAATAAGAGAATTGTCTCGGGGCAAACCCGATTAGCCTGTAAGGGGCAAAATTAAGTATCCTAAGCAGCAGCGGAAAAAGAGTAATCTGAAACCATTCAGAGTATCACTTACCGCTGCTGTTTTTGCTTTAATTCTTATTTTTGAAGGAAAAACTCTGTTTCGCTGTTTGTCAAGTGGTATGTGAAATAAAAATATATTTACGAAATATCAAAAATGCGATATAATAATATCAAATAAAAGATATGGAGGCGTGAATATGATTATTAAGGCATCAGCAACTTTGAGAAATGAATATGCGTCAATTTCTGATATTGCTAAAAAAACCAAAGAACCAATCTATATAACTAAAAATGGAGAAGGGGATTTAGTGGTAATGAATATTGAGGCTTTTGAAAGGCGTGAACAAATATTAGAACTTCGGGCAAAAGTGTTGCAGGCAGAACAAGAACGTATCGAAGGGGCAAAAACAATTAGTGTTTCTGAAGCGAGAAGTAGATTGAGAGAAAGAATTAATGCTCTATAAAGTGGAGATACTTCCAACTGCCTGGGAAGATTTAAAACGTATAGAGGATTGGTATCTAATTCAATTCGATGTGGAAACAGCATTAAAAGTTAGTGACCATATTTTAGATACAATTGAAAGGTTGGAGCAATTTCCCGATTCCGGTTCATTAACACCGGATAAGTGGTTAAATGAAATGGGATATCGAATGATAATTTGTGAAAAGCATGTAGCTATTTATAAAAAAATAGCCGATGTAGTTTATGTGTATCATATTGCAGATACTCAGACCGAATACACCAAGTTATTTTATTAAGGAGTTTGAAATGCGGTGAAAATAGATCGACTGATTGGAATTCTTTCTGTTCTGTTACAGAAGGAGCGGACAACTGCCCCGGAACCGACCGGTCTGAAGTATCCAGAAGAACTATCAACAGGGATATTGAGGATCTTTGCAAGCTGGTATTCCGATTCAGACTATACAGGGGGCTGCGCAGTCTTGACGGTGTCAGCGGCAGCCATTATTATACGCAACTCATGGAAAAGATAAAATCTGGTTCGTCGGAAGTGAGGATTATTACAAAGGGAGATTCTATCAGGAATGAGCAATAAACAGGACAAATCCGGGCAAGATTTATCGGGATGGATTCTCTTTTTTGAGATAGAATATGTATACGGCAAGAGAGCAAAGGAGTTGAAATACAGATGGAGTGGATGGCAATTATCGGGAACTCGATTCAGTACATTGAGGAACATATTACGGAAGAAATTTCTGTGGACAGTATTGCAAAACATGTCAATGTATCTACCTTCTATTTTCAGAAGGGGTTTTCCATGCTTTGTGGATTCACGGTGGCTGAGTACATCAGAAACAGGAGGCTGGCTCTGGCCGGTAATGATCTGTTGGTGAGTGATGAAAAGATTATTGATATTGCCATGAAATATGGGTATGACTCTCCGGATAGTTTTACAAAAGCTTTTACCAGATTCCATGGCGTCACACCTGCATCTGTGCGTAAAGAGGAGGTATTGCTCAAATCCTTTGCACCGCTGAAAATCAGGATATCATTAGAAGGAGGCTATCTCATGGATTACAAGATTATGAAAAAAGAAGCATTTACCGTTATCGCAAATGCAAAAGAATTCCCTTACGAGGGTGCTAAAGAAGTGATTCCACAGTTCTGGCAGGAGCATTTCCAGACAGGAAAAGGTGCAACCGTAATGGGCACGTATGGGATTAATATTGATGAGGAAATGGGGCAGCAGAAGTTTGAATATTTGATTGCTGATCCTTATGATCCACAGAAAGAGATTCCGGAGGGATTCATTACAAGAACCATCCCGGCTTTCGACTGGGCGGTATTCCCGTGCAGGGGTGCTATGCCAAATGCGCTGCAGGATGTCAATGTTAAGATCTATACAGAATGGCTGCCTGCACTAAAGGAATACGAATTTGCAGCAGGCTACTGCGTGGAGTACTATGATGACCCGGCAAAATATGAGAAGGGAACGATGGACGATAACTACTATTGTGAAATCTGGATTCCGGTAAAAAGAAAGTAAATGCGGATAAAAAATGATAATGTTATTTAAAATGTGAATCAGCTACATACAAAGCCACTTGTTTTTGTTAAGATATAATAAAAACAAGTGGCTTTTTTGGGAGGTAATACAAGTGAAATCAAAAAAATACGCAGTGGTAGATGAAAAACAGTGTGTAGCATGTGGTGAATGTACTTTTTCCTGCAGGAAAAACGCTGTTTCAATCAAAAATGGAAGTTTTGCATTTGTAGACAGAGATCAATGTGTCGGTTGTGGGTTATGTGCGAAAAACTGCCCGGCAGGATGCATCATATTAGTGGAACGGGAGGAAAGATAAATATGCAGAAAAAATGGTATGATTATTTGTGGATATGGTCAATCGTATATTTTACACTTGGCTTCTTCAATATCCTGTTTGCATGGCTTGGCATGATTGATTTTTTAGTGCCGCTGATATTTGCTATAGCAGGCGGGAACAAAGGATTTTGCAACCGTTACTGCGGAAGAGGACAGCTTTTCCGTAAGGTGGGAAAAGACTGCAAATGTTCACGGAATAAACCGACTCCAAAGTGGCTGTCGTCAAAGTGGTTCCGCTATGGATTCCTGATTTTTTTCCTGGCCATGTTTGGGAACATAGTATTTCAAACCTATCTCGTAGGCGCCGGAGCTGCATCGCTGAAAGAAGCAGTTAAACTGTTCTGGACATTCAAAGTGCCGTGGGGCTGGGCGTATTCTGTCGGCACGGTACCGGATTGGATTGCACAGTTCAGTTTTGGATTTTACAGCCTGATGTTGACCTCCACTTTGATTGGATTCATTGTGATGATTCTATATATGCCGAGAAGCTGGTGCACGTTCTGTCCGATGGGAACCATGACACAGGGGATTTGCAAGTTGAAAATTCGGTAGGTTGGATTTTTTGATAGAAGAATTCTGTCATAAAAAACAAATAAAAACAACTTGAAAATATGACAAAGCTAACATATAATATGAGTGAGTACTGAGTGTGTTCTTTGAAAGGAGAATATAAGATGGAGGCCAACACAAAAAATATTCGTTTAAAACAACTTAGGAAAGAAAGTAAAATAACCCAGGAACAATTGGCAAAATACTTGGATGTAGATCAGACGATGATTACAAAACTGGAAAATGGAACGAGAAGTCTGAATGTAACACTAATTGAAAAAATATGTAACCTGTTTGGGTGTTCAGATGCTTATTTGATGGGAGAAGATGATGCCTATATCCCTTTGAATTTTGCGTTTCGCTCTAATGGAATCCAGGCAGAAGATTTAGAGAGTATAGCAGTGGTCAATAAAATTGTAATGAACATTCGCTATATGAATGAAATGATGGGAGACTAATATTTATGAGAACAGCTCAGGAGTTAAATTCATTAGCATTAAGAACACGAAGAATGTGGAATGAGGATGGATATTCCCCAATTGATATTTTTGCTATTGTTAACGGATGGAAAGATAAGAAAATTACGATAGTAAGATATCCGATGTCATCACGAATAAGTGGTATGTGTACAAAAGAAAATGAAGATATTGTTATCTGTATTAACTCAACAACCTCTTATGGAAGACAAAGATTTACGCTGGCACATGAATTGTACCATGTATTGTACGAAGAAGATATGCAGCGAGTAATTTGTGATATGAGTATAAATGGAAACAAATCCGAATCAGAAAAAGAAGCAGATCAATTTGCAAGTTATTTATTGATGCCATATGATGCGTTGTTAGAATATGAGCTTGATAAAGCAAAATGGGATCTTGAGAAAGTGATCGATGCAGAACAGTTTTTTCAAGTAAGTCATCAGTCGATACTTCATCGATTAGTATGTGATAATCTGCTCAGCAATGAAGTTGCTGATGAATATAAGTCTATTACGGTTTCCACCGCGGCTGCCAGGTTGGGGTATGGTAAAGAATTATATTTTCCAACAGATAAAAACAAACAATATTTCACAACTGGTGAATATATTCGAAAAGTTGAAAAGATGGCAGAAAAAGACCTTATCTCGGAAGGAAAAAGGGAAGAACTTTTGCTGGACGCGTATAGAGCGGATATAGTATACAATTTTGATGAGGAGGAAGCTAATCTGAATGACTGATGAGTTATTTTTTGACACAGATTGTTTATCTGCATTTTTGTGGATTAA
This sequence comes from Sporofaciens sp. SGI.106, assembly GCF_050314255.1. NCBI lineage: Bacteria > Bacillati > Bacillota > Clostridia > Lachnospirales > Lachnospiraceae > Sporofaciens > Sporofaciens sp. SGI.106. Next base: position 23,871 of record NZ_JBNPMZ010000025.1, on the reverse strand, counting down.
CGATACCAATATATTGCATGAGCTTTATGGTGGAAAAATTGTTTTGCCAGAACCGGTTTATCAAGAACTGTCGAATCCAAGTATTCCACATATAAAGCAGCGTGCAGATATAATGATCAGTAGTAAGGATATATCCGTGAAAACAATTGATACAGGTACTGAGGAATATAAATTGTATGCTGAACTTGTACGTGGTGAAAAGGGGCGAAAAAGTATCGGTCGTGGTGAAGCGGGTGGAATCGCATTGGCAAAAACATATAATGGAGTTCTTGCAAGTAACAACTATAAAGATATTGCTCCATATATTGAGAAGTACAATCTGAAACATATAGATACCGGACAAATTTTGCTAGAAGCACTGAAAAGAGGGCTGATAACAGAAGGAGATGGAAACATCATCTGGAGTAAAATGTTAGCAAAGAAGCGTAAGTTACCGGAAAATACTTTTTCAGAGTATCTGGTAAACAAACATAAAGATGTATAGAGGAAACTCTTTACATAGAAAAACTGCCAAGCACTCAACTTGGCAGTGGGACAAAGAAAAGTTCCTTGACATATCTATTCTCCTACATATGCATTGTAAATATCTTCAGAAACCGTTCCTCTGATAGAAGCATATACCTCCTGTGAGTTCCGGCGGATTTCATTTCTTACTTCGTCGGCGAGGGTAAGAATCTGTGTTCCGCTTTCTTCGATTACAGCTACACGGTCAGCAATTCGTTCGTCTGACCGCTCACGGGCATATTCGGTTGCAGTTCTGGCAGCCCGGGTCATGATGTCCTGTTCTTCTTTAGAAAGGTTCTGGAAAAAGTCATCGTTTACAATTAGAGAGATGAGATGTGGGAGATGGTTGGTCTCCACAATATACTTCTGTTGCTCGTACAATTTGTTGGAAACGATTACTTCATATGGATTTTCCTGTGCATCGATGGTGTGCTGCTGAAGTCCGATGTAGACTTCACTGAAGCTCATGGGTGTCGGATTTGCCTTTAAGCTTTTCCAGAATGCCAGGTGATAGCTGTTTTCCATGGTCCGGATTTTCTGCCCCTTGAAATCTGCAAAATCAGATACTTCCTTATTGGTGCTCATAACCCGGAATCCCTGGTCGGCGATTCCGAGCAGATGGTAGCCGCCATTTGTATAGACATCGCTGATTAATCGATAGAAATCCGGTTCATCGATGGTTTTCCGGCATTCATCCAGTGAATCGAATACACAGGGAAGATCGAATACTGCGAGATCCGGCATGAAAGTTACCTGAGGAGCGGTATTCTGGACGACGAAGGGGATGTCACCGTCTGCGCATGTTTCCAGCAAATCCCGGTCACCACCAAGAGTAGAGTTGGCATATACCTGAATCTTCATTTTTCCATCGCTGAGCCGAGCTACTTCTTCGGCAAACTTTTCAGAAAAAATCTGTGTAACGGTGTCTTCCGGACTGGCGGTGGCCAGGGGCCAGGCGTAGCGCTGCACCTCGTCCACGCCGAAACTTTTGCATCCTGTGAAGACTAAGGCAGAAGCTGACGCCAGTACAAGTCCTATGGATAAAAAACGTGTTTTCATCTTACTCAATTTCATTCTAACTGCCTCCTATAACAATGCCAGAGAGATTGCCGGAATAAATGTAATCAGCAATAACGCTGCCAGGAAGTAGACGATCATCGGCATGGCCTTTTTGGCAATGGTCATAACCGGAACATCTGCCAGTGAGCTTGCAACAAAAAGGTTGACTCCAATCGGAGGAGTAACAAATCCAATGGCAAGGTTCACAACCATGATCACACCAAACTGAACCGGATCCATGCCGAGATTCGTCACGATGGGAAGAAGGATCGGTGTCAGGATCAGAATGGCAGGCGTTGTATCCATGACCATGCCCACAATTAACAGGAACAGGTTGATGATCAGCAGAATCAGGACGGGACTGTGGAAATTGCTGCTGATAAATTCGCTGACCGTCTGAGGAACCTGCATCAGTGTTAATACTCTTGAAAAGGCAGTAGAAGTTGCCAGGATAAATAAAATCGGTGTAAATGTCCGGATCGCCTCCTGCAGAATGCTCCAGATGTCCCGGATACGGATGCTTCTGTAAACAACCAGGCTGACGAACAACGCATAAAATACAGAGATCACAGCAGCTTCTGTCGGAGAAGCGATACCACTGTAAATGCATCCCAGGATGATGATGGGGCTGAGGAGTGCAAAGAAGCTCTCTTTTACAACTTTAAACAAGCCTTTGTCATGGAGTTTCTGTACTTCTGACCGGATTTTTTCCTTGTCCTCGCCATTGCGTCTGCAGTAGAAAATGGCATAGAGCATAAGCAGTCCTCCGATCATCAGTCCGGGAATGATACCTGCCAGGAATAAATCACTGACGGATGCGCCGGACGCCATACCATACATGATGAATGGGATGCTCGGGGGAATGATTACTCCAAGGCCGCCTGCGACTGCGACAATGGCGGTGGTAAAGGTGAGGTCGTAACCAAGACCTGTCAGGATCGGGATCGTCATACTTCCCACTGCGGCAACTGTAGCAGGAGCTGAACCGGAAATCGCACCGTAAAAAAGACAGGTCACGATGACTGCGCAGGGCATTCCTGCCGTCAGATTGCCGAGAAAATAGGCAAAAATATCAAATAATTTTCTGGAAATGCCGCCTTTTGCCATGATGATTCCGGATAAAACGAACATCGGAACTGCCAGCAGTGGAAAGGAATCCAGTCCGCTGAACATGGCGCGGATCAGATATTTTGCTCCAACTGTAAAGGAGGGATCGAAAACGGACGGAAGAACAGCCGTGATACCCAGGGTAATGGAAACGGGAATCGCGATGATCAGCCCGGCCACGAAGATGATAAATAATAAAGCGACTGGCATTTACGGAACCTCCTTACTGGAATTGTCTGCATTTGCTTCGATGAAGGACTCCGGGGTGTTGCGCTCTGGATGAGCCGGATCAAACACATTTTCACCGCGGGCAACCCGGAATTCGATGATCCAGCGCTGCAGGATACGAAATGCAACCATAATAAAAGAAACTAATGGTGCCGCCTGAATGTAATACATCGGAATGGAGCAGGCGGGGGATACCTGTCCGCTGGTTACGGCAGACATCATATAGGAATATGCAAATGGGATCATGTATATAAAAAATATAAGTTCAAAGGTATGGTTGACTACCTTGAAAATTGCTTTTCCACGTCTGGGAAATATGGCAACAAACTGTTCGATCTTAATGGATAAGCATTTTTTACTGCAATAGCTGACACTGATGAAACACACCATATAAATAAATAGCGCGTCAGTTCTTCGGACCAGGACAGAGACATGCCAAGTGCATACCGGGAAAATACCTGTATGCCCATGATCACAGTCATGCCAATCAGAAGGATTACGAGGATAAATTCTTCGAGATTTGCATCAAGCCAATGAAGTGCTTTTTTCATTTCTGCCTCCTTGCAGGTGATGGAATAACAATTCTGATATTCGCATATCGGGGCGGGTCTCAAGGACTTTCACCCACTTATGAGCAAGCTCATGTGAGCTTAGCCCTTTTGACCCTGGTATCTTATAATGCGTTATGAAGTAAGTTCAGAACGGTGCTTAAATCATTGACACCCATCTGTCCCGGGGCAGAAGCTTTCTTTGCAGCACCGAAGGTAAGGGCTGAACCGAATACCTCTCCGCAAAGACGACTTATTACACCGGTTCCGGCCATGGACATGGTGATGATCGGTCTGTCAGCATACTCGGATACCATTTCTTCTGTAGCAGCAAGGAGTGTGAGGACATCCTTTTTATTCTGCGGCATAACGGCAATTTTTGGAATATCAGCATCTAATTCCTGCATTTTTCTGAGACGTCCGATGATGTCATCCTTGTCCGGAGTTTTGAAAAAGTCATGGTTGGATGCCACAACCTTCACACCTGCAGCATGAGCACCTGCAATGATCTCTTTTACGATCTCGTCGCCGGTAAATACTTCTACATCCACCAGATCTACATATCCGGACTGTGCCGCCTTGATATTTAATTCTGCATAAGCAGCATCGGCGATTGCTTTTTCTCCACCCTCTTTGGATGTGCGGAAGGTCATAAGAAGAGGAGTATTTCCCAACGCTTCTCTCAGATCCTTTAAAACATCAAGAACCTGATCAAAGTCGAATACACCCTCAAACCAGTCTACACGCCATTCCACAATGTCAACAGGAATAGTATCAAATGTTTTTGCCTCGGCAATGATGTCTTCTTTGGTTACTCCGACGATCGGTACACAGATTTTAGGAATGCCGGAACCGATTTCAATATCTCTAATACGAACTGTATTCATAATATTATCCTTTCTTCTATGTTTGTGAATTAAGTTGATTATACCAGTTTACTCGGCAGATGCAAGCTCAACCATTTTTGCATAGCGAAGATTTACAAATACTCCGAGCAGTACACCGACAGCAGTCAGAACAATATTCATGGTCATAACGCCTGACGGTGTCATCTTGGAAGCTGCTGTTAAAATGGTGTAGTTGCAAAGGGATGATGCAATCATGACCAATGCGGTAACAGTACCCTTGATCTTAGGGAAGAGCATGTTACATACAGATGTTGCAATCTGAAGGAGGCCACCTGCGCCTGCCCAGCCGATTACGAATGCACCTGCGATGCAAAGCGCCTGTGATTTGCCTATCAGCACAAGAATCATTGTCACCAGACAGATTGCCGGGTAAACCATGATGAAACGTACATCTTTGATCTTACGTGTCAAAAGTGCTGTTACGATCAGTGCAAGCAGTGTTCCCATGGAGTAGTATGTCTGCATGATAGACGGATCTGCCCAGCCGACAACCTCTTTTGCAAAGTTCTGTGCGCAGTTTAACCATAACTGGAAAGTACCTGTACAGGTGAATCCAATCAGGATCATAGCGATGGATTCAATGGAAAAATGTGTCTTTTTAAGACTTTCAAGCAAGCCTTCTTTTTTAACCTTCTTTGCATCTGAATCCGGAAGAGGAGCAAAGAGGATGAGAACAAGTAATACAATGTAGCCGATACCACAGCCGATGAATAACGGGTTATAGGATACAAGGCCTGCAGCGGTTGTTGTTACAGCAATTCCAAGTACGAACGGAAGGAGCATCTGTGAAATAGCGATAAAGAATTTGATTCCCATCGTAGCAACGCCCGGTGCGCTGTAGAATACTTCGGCAACTGCCGGGTAAATACCTGTGTCCAGGAATGAGTTTGCAATACCGCCGAGGATAGCGCAGATATAAGCAATCTGATAACCGCCGTTTGCGCCTGCGTTGAATGCCAGTGCAAGACCGATCAGGTAGATTGCGTAGGATGCGCCTCCGATGGCACAGGAGATGCGGCGTCCCAATTTGTCTGAAAGAGGACCTGCGAATGGAAGGGCGATTAGTCGACCGAGACCTAATGCAGCGGAAATTGCTGTGATTGCCATTGCTTCAACACCCCAGCTTGTTGCCAGTGCTTCTTTAATTACAGCCTGTCCCAGAACGGAACATCCAACACCATGGATAAAATAGTTTAAGTACAGAATGAGTGCACTTGGTAAATACTTTTTGTTCATTGGTTAATTTCTCCTTTTGTTTTTTTCGTTTTCTGATATCCTGTCACAAACATTAGAAACGCAGTGTCACCATATCGTTAAAAAACTAACGATTTGTATGTCTTTATTTTATCAATGTATTTGTCGAATTTCCAATGCCAATAAATGCGAAAATTGATGCATTCAGGCTATCAAAATGTTATAATTATTTAAGAATAATGTAACTGTTCGGAGTCAACCTCGAAAACACTGCCCGTCTTTGAACGGTTACAAATCACGAATAAAGGAGAACGACATATGACGCTCAATCAGCTTTATTATTTTCAGATGGTAGCCCAATATGAGAATTATCGAAAGGCAGCGGAGGAACTTTTTATTTCCCAGCCATCGCTGAGCAGATCGATTGCCTCCCTGGAGGCTGAATTAGGAGTTCTGCTTTTTGAAAAAAATGGAAGAGGAATCAATCTGACAAAAGGCGGCAGATTATTTCTGGAATATGCAGACAGAATTATTTCCGAGTGTGAGATTGCCAGAAATAAGATGAGAGAAATAGCAAGTGACGGGGGCAAGATAGATATTGGATATGTGTTCCCGCTTGCAGGACATTATATTCCTCACAATGTCAGAGATTTCTTAAATAAAGAAGAAAACAAAAATGTTACCTTTAATTTTTTCCAGAATCATACTGCCGCGATTGCGAAAAAGGTAAAATCCGGGGAACTGGATGTGGGATTTGGCGGATATATAGATAAAGAGGAAGACCTGGAGTTCTTTCCTGTTTTATCAGAAGAAATGGTGCTGATCACACCGAAGGGGCACGAATTGGGAGAAAAGGAAGGTGTTTCTATTCAGGAAGTCAATCATTATCCGGTGATAGGGTATGACCGCGAGTCCTGGCTTGGTAATTATACGAAGCGTTTATACAGAAGACTTTCTCTTCATCCGAATATTGTAGTGGAATGTCCGGATGAACATTCCATTGCTGCGCTTGTAAGTGAGGATTTTGGGATTGCACTTGTACCGCGAATAGAGGAAATTGATAAAAACCGCGTAAATATTCATAAACTGAATGATATTGATCTGATGCATCAGACCTTTATGTTCTGGATGAAGGATCGTTATCAGCTGCCGGCAGTCGGAAGATTTATTGAATATATGAAGCAAAAAGTAACACCGTTCGAATGATAGCTTTAAGGTATCAAAAGATAGCATAAAAGATATTTTACGTTATAGGTTCCTGGGATTATAATGAGATTGTCACAAACAGAAGAAATGCCTTACGCGAAAAACATATAAGGAGAAGGATTCATGAAAACAAATTATCCCAAGATTTTTGAACCTTTAACAGTAAAAAGAATGACGATACGCAACCGTATTGCTATGACACCGATGGGGACAAATTATGGTGAGACAAGCGGTGAGATGAGCAATCGTCACATGAACTATTATTCATTGCGTGCGAAAGGCGGAGTTGGCCTGATCATCTTAGAGAATGCCAATGTAGAGTACCCGGTCGGATCAAATGGAACGAGCCAGATCCGTATTGACCATGACAGTTTTATGCCGCGCTATTATCAGCTGGTGGAAAACCTTCACAAAAGCGGAGCAACTGTTGCAATCCAGGTTAACCATGCGGGTGCGTCTGCTTCTTCTGCAAGAACCGGAATGGAGACTGTTTCGTCTTCCAATATTCCGACAAAGGTTGGCGGAGAGATTCCCCGTCCGATGACAAAGGAGGAAATCCTTACAACCGTTAAGAAATATGGAGAGGCTGCAAGGCGTGTGCAGGCAATCGGTTTTGATGCGATTGAGATTCACTGCGGACATTCTTATCTGATGAGCCAGTTTATTTCTCCATACTATAATAAAAGAACAGATGAGTTCGGCGGTTCTGTAGAAAACCGTCTGCGTTTCCCGCGCATGGTGCTGGAAGAAGTTCGCAGACAGGTTGGACCGTGGTTCCCGATTATTGTGCGTATTTCTGCAGAAGAGCGTGTGCCGGGCGGAAATACTCTGGAGGATACATTAGAGTATCTGGAGTACATAGATGAATTTGTAGATATGTATGACGTATCCTGTGCGCTGAATCCATCTCTTCAGTATCAGATTGATTCAAACTATATGCCGGATGGATGGCGTTCCTATCAGGCAAAGGCTGTAAAAGAAAAATTTGGCAAACCGGTGATCAATGCCGGAAATTACCGCGATCCGAAGGTTGTTGAGCAGGTTCTGGAAAGCGGAGATGTAGATATCGTTGGTATGGGACGTGGACTGATCGCGGATCCCAACTGGGTTGTGAAGGTCCAGAACGGAGACGAGGATATTATCCGTAAATGTATCTCCTGTAATGTAGGATGTGCAGGAAACCGTATCGGTGTCAATCGTCCGATCCGCTGTACAGTGAACCCGGCAGTTCCGGAGGGCGATTTATATAAGAAATTAAAAGTAAAGAAAAACTGTAACGTAGTAGTTGTAGGCGCCGGTACCGCAGGTCTGGAGGCTGCATGTACAGCTGCTGAGGTTGGTTGTAACGTATTTGTCTTTGAGAAAAATGATCATGTGGGAGGACTGTCAACATTTATTTCAGATCTTCAAAGCAAGTCCCGTATGAAGGACTTCCCGAATTATCTGGAGAAGCGTGCAAAGAGACTGCCGAATTTATATATTTTCTTAAATACAGAAGCAACAATTGACAAAATTAAGGACTTTAAACCGGATATCGTTGTAAATGCAACAGGTTCAGCACCACTGGTTCCGCCGATTCCGGGTCTGAGAGAGAATATCGCAGAGGGAAATGTTGCCACCATATTTGATATGATTAACAATCTGAACGCAGGCAAATATCCGGATGAATTCTGCAAAGGCAAGAAGGTCGTTGTTATGGGAGGAGGATCTGTAGGTCTTGATGTGGTCGAGTATTTTGCACCGCGCGGAGCAGAGTGCTCTATTGTGGATATGCTTCCGCAGATCGGTATGATGGCAGATCCAATAACAAAGTGTTCCATGCGTGAAACCCACGATACTTATGGCGTAAAAGAGTATGTGAACACGGCACTTCAGGAAGTAAAACCGAATGCATTCGTTGTTAAGACACCGGAGGGAGAGATCAGAGAGCTGGAGTTCGATCTTGGCTTCAACTGTCTGGGAATGAGAGCAAACAATCCGCTGCTTCCGGCATTGGAAGAGGAATTCGGTGATACGGATACATTTGTTTATCCGATCGGTGATTCCGTTCGTGCCCGTCGTATTATGGAAGGTACGATGGACGGACGTGCGATCCTGAATGTACTGGAGTTCAAAGGATTTTTAGATTTAGACGAAATAGAACAAAAATAGAATAGAAATAGATAAGAAAAGAGGTAATTACCATGCCGAATATTACAGGACATACAGAATTAGTCGGATTGATGGCTTATCCGATTCGCCATACACAGTCACCTACAACCCATAATCTTGCATACGATAAGAATGGTGACGATGTGATTCAGTTAGCATTTGAGGTAGATAACGATTCTTTGGAAGCAGCTGTAAACAGTATCCGTGCATTGAAAATGCTTGGTTCCAACATTTCCATGCCGAATAAGACAGTTGTACATAAATATCTGGAAGAGGTTGATGAGGCTGCCAGACTTTGCGGCGCAATCAATACGGTTGTGAATACCCGTGATGAGAATGGACAGGTTACAGGAAAATTAAAAGGATATAACACCGACGGTATGGGATACTGGCAGGGAATCACAGAGGAAGGAATCGACTTTAAGGGAATGAAGATGGTTCTGATCGGAACAGGTGGAGCTGCTACAGCAATCGCTGTTCGCGGAGCTTTGGATGGAATTGCAGAGCTTCAGATTTTCAATATCCGGGATAAATTCTATGCCCGCGGCGAAGAGATCGTTGAGACCATCAATAATAACACAGAATGCAAAGCAACCATGAATGATCTGGCTGATCTTGATCTTTTAAAAGAAAAGATGCAGGAAGCTGATATCTTCTGCGACGCTACAGGCGTTGGCATGCATCCGCTGGAGGATATTTCCAATATCCCGGATCCATCATTTTTCCGTCCGGATCTGATTGTCACAGATACCGTATACGCTCCGCGTGAGACGGTAATGATGAAACAGGCGAAAGAAGCCGGATGTACAAAGATATATAATGGAATGAGTATGATGCTCTTCCAGGCTTTGATTGCGATTGAGCTCTACACCGGAAAATCAACGGATGTAGAGTACATGAAAGAGAAGTTAGGAATATAATTCGTATAATAGACATAACATCCCCCATAGAAATGGCATTCGGTTTTCCGGATGCTATTTTTCTGCATAATAGGGCGTTTACTTTCTTCGCGGTATTTGTTAAACTGTATCTGTTGAGAGTTTGGATAGGGGACGGTTCTCTGTCCTGTACACTCGCAGGACAGAGAACCGTCCCTTATCCTCGGTGTTTATAACGGAGGAGGAAAACAAATGTTGGAGAAATGTTTTAAACTGAGTGAGAATCACACAACGGTAAAAACAGAAGTACTGGCCGGATTTACTACTTTTATGACAATGGCGTATATTCTGGCAGTCAATCCGGGGATTCTTGCAGCAACCGGTATGGATCAGGGAGCTGTCTTTACGGCAACAGCAGTGGCATCCATGCTCGGAACATTATGTATGGCATTTTTTGCAAATTACCCATTTGCTCTTGCACCGGGAATGGGATTGAATGCATATTTTGCTTATACAGTAGTAATTGGAATGGGATATTCCTGGCAGACGGCGTTGACGGCAGTATTTGTGGAAGGTATTATTTTTATTATTCTTTCCATCACGAATGTGCGTGAGGCTATTTTCAATGCGATTCCGGTGAATCTGAAAGCAGCAGTCAGTGTTGGTATTGGTCTTTTTATTGCATTTATCGGACTCCAGAATGCGAATATTGTTATCGGGGGAGCAACTCTGGTTGAGATTTTCTCCCTGAATGGATACAATCTTGCTAATGGGGTAGAGGCAACTTCCCAGGATGTGGGAATTACAGTGCTGCTTGCACTTGTTGGTGTAATTATTACGGCTGTTCTGGTTGTAAAAAATGTTAAGGGAAATATTTTGTGGGGAATTTTAATCACCTGGATTCTGGGAATTGTATGTCAGTTTACAGGAGTTTATGTTCCAAATCCGGAACTGGGATTTTATAGTCTGCTTCCGGATTTCAGCAACGGAATCTCTGTTCCCAGCCTTGCACCGGTATTTTGCAAGCTGGATTTTAAGGGAATCTTTTCATCAAATTTCCTTGTGATTATCGTTGCATTCCTGTTTGTAGATATGTTTGATACAATTGGAACATTAATTGGAGTTGCATCTAAAGCGGATATGATTGACGAAAATGGAAAGCTTCCAAGAATCAAGGGAGCACTTATGGCTGATGCGCTTGCTACAACTGCAGGAGCAGTTCTTGGTACCTCTACAACAACAACATTTGTAGAGAGTGCATCCGGTGTAAGTGAGGGAGGTCGTACAGGTCTTACAGCATTTACGACGGCAGTGCTTTTTGGACTGTCCCTGTTCCTGTCACCGATCTTTTTGGCAATTCCGTCCTTTGCTACGGCACCGGCTTTGATCGTGGTAGGTTTCTATATGCTGACAAATGTGGTAAATATTGATTTTAATGATTATGGTGAAGCAATACCGTGCTTTATCTGTATGGCTGCAATGCCATTTTTCTACAGTATTTCTGAAGGCATTGCACTGGGAGTTATTTCCTATGTAGCAATCAATCTTTTTGCAGGCAAGAGTAAGGAGAAAAATATCAGTATATTGATGTATGTACTGGCAATTCTCTTTATTTTGAAATATATTCTTCTGTAGATGAGATAGAGGACGATGGGATAGGGGACGGTTCTCTGTCCTGTATACTTGCAGGACAGAGAACCGTCCCCTATCCTACGGGCGCCTTTCAGATAATTTAGATTAGGAGTGGGGCTGGTTATATGAAAAAACAGTCAGTGGAAAGAAAATTCGTGGGCTATGTCTCGCAAAATATATTGGGTATGATAGGCATATCAGCCTATATTCTGGCAGATACATTCTTTATATCCAAAGCAGAAGGAACTGCTGGGATTACGGCATTAAATCTGGTACTTCCGATTTATGGCCTGATATTTGGAATCGGAGCCATGCTGGGTGTGGGCTCTGCAATCCGGTTCAATATTCTGCGTGCCCGTAATGATAAATCGGCAGATGAATATTTTTCGAATGCGCTGCTCTATGCAGTTATATTTGGATTGGTTTTTATGGCAGCCGGAGCAGCTGTACCGGACCGGATTATGGAATGGATGGGCGGAGATGCGCAGATTGTAGCGGTTGGAACACCGTACACAAGAATCTTTCTGTTGTTTGCACCTTTCTTTATGGGGAATCATATCTGTAACGCATTCGTGAGAAATGATAAAAATCCCAATCTGGCTATGAGGGCGACATTATTCAGCAGTCTTTTTAACATTGTGATGGACTATGTGCTGATGTTTCCATTGGGGCTTGGGATGGCAGGAGCGGCCTGGGCTACAGCGTGTTCGCCGATAGTCGGAATACTGATCTGCTGCAGACATTTTTTCTCCGAAAAGTGTACGATAAAACTGGTGTGGAAACTGCCTTCGGTAAAGCAACTTATAACAGCATGTAAATTAGGTACTTCAGCATTTATCGGGGAAATATCTTCCGGTGTCACGACAGCAATATTCAATTTCCTGATACTGGAACTTGCGGGAAATGATGGAGTGGCAGCGTATGGCGTTGTAGCCAATACATCCATCGTGGCAATATCCATATTCAATGGAGTATCACAGGGGGCACAGCCGCTGTTCAGCCAGTTCTATGGAAGAGGGGATGACAGAGCTGTCAGAAAAATTTTGAAAATGGCGCTGGGAACAGCTATAGTCCTTGCACTTACAGTTGTCATTTCGGCAGGTATGTTGGCGGAGCCGCTTGTCCGAATTTTCAACAGCGAAAATAATGTACAGATGGCAGCCTACGGGGTAGAGGGAGTTCGAATCTATTTTGTGGGATTTTTATTTGCCGGTTTTAATATTGTAGGGGCAGGATATTTGGGCGCGACAGAGAATTCCGGGTGGGCGTTTTTGACTTCCATTATGCGCGGCATTGTGGCAATCAGTGTGTGTGCTTTTGTGCTGGCCCGGATTTTTGGAATGACAGGAATCTGGATGGCCTTTCCGGCAGCGGAATTATTGACAACTTTTTGCACATCCACAGCAATAAAGAAGGGATAGGGATGGTTCTCTATCCCTTTTGCACTTTTGTAGCGGTCTGTTTGTTAGATTAATCAGAGGACAGGGAAGGTCAGAGAACCGTCCCCTATCCGGGGAGGTAGTATGAATCAGGTATTTCGTGAGGAAAAGAAGTTTTTAATTAATGTAGAAGAATATATGAGGAAAAGCCGTCAGCTGGAGCAGGTGCTTTTGCAGGATGAACATAATGGGGATCAGGGATACATGATTCGTTCTTTGTATTTTGATTCCCTGTATGATGAAGATTATTTTGATAAGCTGGCAGGGATTGAGACCCGCAGGAAGATCCGCCTGAGGTGTTATGATCCGGAAAGTTCATATGCGATGCTGGAGATGAAGCAGAAACAGGGAAGCAGTCAGCTGAAGAGATCCCTTAAAGTATCCAGGGAGGATGCCATGCGGTTAATAGATGCGGATTATTCTCCGCTTCTGAAATATCCGGATCCGTTTGCACAGGAGTGTTTTGCTCTGATGCACTGCAAATGTTATCGGCCAAAAACCATTGTACAGTATGACCGCAAGGCATTTGTTGCGAGGGAGAATAAAACACGGATTACGTTTGATCATAATATTGTATCCACAGAGAGCAATCTGGATCTTTTTTCACAACACCTTAATATGAATCCTGTTCTGGATGCATTTGATGTGGTGCTGGAGGTAAAATTTAATGGCTTTTTGCTGGAATACATAAAGAGACTGCTCAACAGTATAGATAAAAGTGAGCTTTCGGTAAGCAAGTACTGTCTTGCAAGGCAGAATGCATATCAGACAAGTTTATAAGGGAGAATGAAATTATGAGAGAAAAAATTTACAGTTTATTTACGAATCCTGCGGACATGACGTGGGAGCAGATTCTGATGAATCTGTGCGTGGCAGCCCTGATTGGTTTTATGATTTATATTTCCTATGCCATATCCCACAGAGGAACTATTTACAGTAAAAAGTTTAATGCATCTCTGGTAGCGCTTACCGTGCTGACAGGGACAGTAATGACGGTAATCGGTAATAATATTGCACTCTCTCTTGGTATGGTAGGTGCGCTTTCCATTGTGCGTTTCCGCACAGCAATTAAAGATTCCAGAGATACGGTATACATATTCTGGACCATTATCGCAGGTATCTGCTGCGGTGTAGGGGATTATCTGGTGGCTTCCATCGGAAGTGGAATTACTTTTCTGGTACTGATGATTCTGGGATGTATTAAGAGTGACAACAGAATGCTTCTGATTATTCGGGCAAAGAGAAACCGGCAGGATGCGATCCAGGCGCTGGTATTCAAACGACTGAAGCATAAGGCGGTGCTCCGGGTCAGAAATACCAGCGAGTCTCATGTGGAATTTATTTATGAAATTACCCGAAAAATGCTGAGTGATGCTGAAAAAAACGGGGAAAGTGTGAGTGATGATATCTACAGACTGGGAGATATTGAATACGTAAATATTGTGATGCAGAACGATGAAATATCGAACTAGGGAGGAGACATGAAGTATAAGCTTTGGGGAATCAGCGCATGGATTGCCGTTATTTTACTGTGTATTTTCATCCCTTCCCTGTCAGGAAATGCTGAGAAGGAGAGATATCAACAGCATCTGGAAGCAGAACCTAAGGCGGTCTGCAGCCATGGGGAAGAAGTTTTCTGTACCCATCTTCCGCTGGTAGAGATAGATACAGAAGGGCAGATGATTCCGGGAAAAAATATTGTGGATGATTTGGGAAAAATAGTGGGACAGGAGACTACATTGGATGGACAGGATGAGATCTTCGGAAAGATAACGATTGTTGATAATGAAAAAACAAATAGCCATATGGATGATAAACCGGCACTGGAAAGCCGGATGAAGATTCATATCCGCGGTAATTCTTCCCGCTCTTTTGATAAAACAAATTTTTCGATTCGTTTGACGGATGAGAATGGGGAAAGTCAGCCACAGAGTGTGATGGGAATGGATGAGCATCATGAGTGGGTGCTCCATGGGCCATTTCTTGATAAGACGCTCATGCGCAACTATATGTGGTATAACCTGGCGGGAAAAGTTATGGATTATGCACCCAACGTCCGTTTCTGCGAGGTGTTCGTGAATGGAGAATATCAGGGAGTATATGTGATGACAGAGAGCATTACTTCCGGTGAAGGTAAATCCAGGCTGGATTTCTCCGTGGACAAGAAGGACAATACATTCACCGGATATCTTCTGAGACTGGATCGGGGAAGTGAAAATGAGATGAAAAATATCGGAACCTTTTCCCAGTATTCCAGGAGAACCAATCTTCAGCTGAATATTGTTTATCCTGGTACGAAGAAATTGACACCGGAGCTTAAAGATGCAATTCAGCAGGATTTTTCGTATTTTGAAAAAACTCTGTATTCCTATGATTATGATAATGATAAATATGGATATGAGCAAATGATAGACGTGGATTCCTTTGTGGATTATTTTCTTATCAATGAACTTGCCTGCAACTATGATGCCGGGTGGCTGTCTACTTATATTTATAAGGGGATAGATGGGAAGTTCCGCATGTGCATATGGGATTTTAATTCCGCATGCAACAATTATCAGGAGCAGATTATGTCCACGGATGGATTTCAGATGCAGGATTGTCTCTGGTATTTTATGCTGACTAAGGATGAGGATTTTACGGACAGAATCGTTGAGAGGTATTGGGAGCTTCGTAAGACTTATTTTGATGAAGAATATCTGGACAATTATATAGATGATGTCGCAGTATATCTGGGAGATGCCATTGACAGAAATTATGAAAAGTGGGGATATACTTTCCAACCGGAGTATGATCTGCTTGAGCCTGCCAATCGGAATCCCCGGTCTTATGAAGAGGCGATTTCGGATATGAAAGAATTTCTCCATGAGAGGATTCAGTGGATGGATGAGAATATCGAAACCGTGCGGCAGTATTCCTCAGAATCCAGAATCAAGAAATTTAACGAGAATGCAAATTAACAGGGAAAGAGCAGGAAGAGAATATGAAAAAATTTATTATAGCAGTTTCCGCTGTCATATGCCTGTACCTTGCATGGGATTACGCCTATTATCGTATGGGGATCTATGTGGATATTCATCCGGATCAGGAAGTTACCACATTTATGAAAGTATATGGAGATCAGATTTTTCAGAAATGTGATTCCGGATACGCGCCATTTGAAATCCGGGGTGTCAATATGGGATCCGGAGAGCCGGGGGAGTGGGCTACGGATTTTGATATTGATAAGGAGACTTATTTGCGCTGGTTTCGCTATATACAGGAGATGGGAGCAAATACTATCCGCATTTACACGGTACAGTCCGATGAGTTTTATAATGCTTTTTATGAATACAATAAGGATAATGAGAATCCACTGTGGCTGATTCATGGTGTATGGGTCAATGACTATGTACAGAATTCTCATCGGGATGCCTATGACAGGGATTTTTATGAAGCCTTTCTGAATGATTGCAGAACGATGGTGGATGTGGTCCATGGCAAACGAAAGATCAGTCTGGGTCGTATGGCCAGTGCAGGTTCGGGAAGTTACAGACATGATATTTCCCCATGGGTAATCGGATACATTCTGGGTGTGGAGTGGGAAGATGTAACGGTGGTTTATACGGATGAGACTTATAATGATGTGGAAGGGTATGAGTCTTATGCGGGTAATTACATGTATGTGGATAAGGGGTCGCCTTTTGAGACGATGCTGGCCAGAGTTGGGGACAAGGTTATAGAGTATGAGACGAAACGTTATAAGCAGCAGAGACTGGTGGCTTTTTCCAACTGGCCAACCACGGATCCTTTCCAATATCCGGAGGATGTATCGGCTTATTTTATGAAATGTGCCTACGTGGATGTAGAGCATATTAAGACAACGGATGAGTTCCTTGCGGGGCAGTTTGCATCCTACCATGTGTACCCTTATTATCCGGATTATCTGAGCTATGTAAATGACTGGGGCCAGTTGGGGTTTACAGATTCTTCCGCTTTTTTAACAGAGACCGGTGAGCTTAACACTTACAGAGCTTATCTGACTATGCTGACAAATCATCACAGTATGCCGGTTGTAATCTCTGAGTTTGGAGTTTCTACCGGCAGAGGTATGGCACAGAGGGATATGAATACCGGAAGAAATCAGGGTAATATGTCAGAGTCAGCTCAGGGGCAGGCTCTGAAGGAGTGTTATGAAGATATCATGGCAGCCGGATGCGCGGGGAGCTGTGTGTTTTCCTGGCAGGATGAGTGGTTTAAGCGGACATGGAACACCATGTATGCGATTGACCTGAAACGAACACCATACTGGTCAGATTATCAGACAAATGAGCAGTATTTTGGACTCCTGTCCTTTGATCCGGGGAAAAAAGAGTCGGTCTGTTACGTGGATGGTGACATTTCCGAATGGAAGAAAGAGGATCTGGTGTGTGAAGGGAAAGATATGTCCCTGTCCATGAAATATGATGAGAAATTTGTTTATTTTCTGGTGCATAAAAAGAATCTGGACTTTGAAAATGACAGTCTTTATATTCCGATAGATACAACGCCTAAAACGGGCAGCAGCTATTGTGAGAATTATGATCTTCTCTTTGACCGGGCAGCAGATTTTCTGATTGTTCTGAACGGCAGTGAGAACAGCAGGATCATGGTTCAGGAGCGTTATGAGGCACTGCGTTCTAATTATGCATTTAATGTATATGGATATGATACCTATGTGAAGAAAAATATTCCGGAAAAGGATTCTCCGTTGTTTGTAGAAATTAATATGATTCTTCAGACAGCGACACCGCTTCTGTATCAAACACAGGATGCGAAAGCAGAGGTCTATGAGACTGGAAAGCTTACTTATGGAAATGCCAATCCGGAGGCGGAAGAGTTTAATTCCCTGGCGGATTTTATCTGTGAGGGTGATTATATTGAACTAAAGCTCCCGTGGCAGATACTGAATTTTGCGGATCCTTCGAGAATGGAGATTCATGATGATTATTATGACGGAAACTATGGCGTGGCTTATATAAATATTGATAAAATGTATGCGGGAGTGGGAGATTCATCACAAAACGGAAGGATTCCTCTGGTGGCTTATAAATTGAAAGGATGGGAAAATAAAGTAACTTATCATGAGCGGCTTAAGAGTTCTTACTATATTATGCAGAAACTCTGGGCAGAGAAGTAATGAGACAGGTACGGGTAAAGGAAAGGCAGGTGGAACGGATGAATATCGAAACAATGATTTTTGCATATCTTACAGTCTGCATCAGTATGATTTTGTTTAATATTGCCTGTATTTTTGTTTTTGCCAGAAGAGAAAAAAATATGGAACGAAAAAGCTATCATTTTGAAGAGCAGATCAGAGAACAATTTATGAAGGTTGCAAAAGAAGAACATATTGATTCGGAACACAGGAACTATCTTATACGGAAGATGAACCACATTAGTAATCTGATAGCTTTTGACGAAACTCTGGATCGTCTTCAAAAGGAGGATTCGGAGAATTTGTCCCGGTATCTGGAGGAGGTTTACCCTGTTTTTATCCAGTTGAGCATGAAATATCAAAAGAAGAATGAATTGAAGGAAGCCTATTTTCCATACCTTATTCAGAAATACGATATTATTAAAAATAAAAGAAATCGTATTATAAACAATATGCTTTTAGATATGGTGAAAAAACCAAGTCTTTACTGCAGGGAGAATGCATTAAAGGCGCTGTACACTACCGGGAATGTGGAATGTGTTATGATGGCGATCCGCATTCTGGACAGGAGCAGAGTTTATCATAGTCCCAAACTATTGACTGACGGGCTGTTATCTTTCGCAGGAAGTCATGAGGAACTGACAGCAAAAATATGGGAGACTTTGGGAGAGTACTCAGTGGAGATGAAGGTGACGCTTTTGAATTATATACGATTTCAATCGGGAGCATATTGTCAGCAGATGCTGAGCCTTCTTAAGGATGAGGGAGAAAATGAGGAAGTTCATTTTGCATGCATCAGATATTTGGGAAAATATCCATACGAAGACGCATATGAGCTTCTGATTGATTTTGTAAATCATGAGACAGAGTATCCATGGCAGTATGCGGCTATTGCAGCGAAAGTCCTTGCGGCGTACCCGCGTGAGGAGACGATCCTTGCTTTGAAGGAACGGCTTCACAGTCATAACTGGTATGTGCGTCTGAATGCATCGGAGAGTCTGGAACATCTGGGATTAAGCTATATGGATCTGATAGATGTCTTTGAAGGAAATGACAGGTATGCCAGGGAAATTCTCTGTTACCGCTTCGATATGCGGAAAATCAGGGAAAAGGAGGTGACCGCACCATGATGGATGGGACAATGGATGCAATCAAAGTGTTTCTGGATGGAGTGGAGATATTCTTTATCATCTATCTGATCGGTTACTCGACCTTTTTATTTCTCTCGGTGGCAGTGGGGTCTTCTACTCTGTACAGAAAAAAGCAGCAGGTGAGGATGAAGAGTATTCTCATGCAGGATTATTATGTGCCGGTGACAATAGTCGTTCCCGCGTACAATGAAGAGATTACCGTAGTTGAGACGGTAAAATCGCTTTTGGCCCTGGATTATAAATTGTATGAAATTATTGTGGTAGATGACGGATCAAAAGACGGCACATCTCAGGTGCTGATAGACGCATTTCATATGCAGCATATCCGGCGGCCTGTCAGATACCAGATTGAGTGCCAGCCGGCAGAATTTGTGTACGAGACAACAACGCAGAAGGTTCCGCTTACTTTGATCCGTAAGAAAAACGGCGGCAAAGCGGATGCGCTGAACATGGGAATTAATGCCTCAAATTACCCATATTTTATTTGTATGGATGCTGATTCAGTACTTCAGTATGATTCTCTTAGTAAGATCGTACAGCCGGTTCTGGAGCAGGGAGATGTTGTGGCTGTAGGAGGAACGGTGCGGCCATCCAATAACGTGGAGCTGGAAAACGGACGGGTAAAGAGATACCGCCTTCCCAAAAATATTCTGGCCTGTATGCAGGTACTGGAATATGACCGGTCTTTTCTGGCATCCCGAATTTTATTTGATAAATTCAACGGTTCCCTGATTATTTCCGGAGCCTTTGGATTGTTTAAAAAGGATGTGGTGATTGCGGCGGGAGGATATGATCATACTACAATGGGAGAGGATATGGAACTGGTGGTAAAGCTTCACGAATACTGTGTGGTTAATGAGATGCCATATGTAATCCGTTATGCTACAGATGCTATCTGCTGGACGCAGGCGCCGGAGAGATTGCGTGACCTATGCAAGCAGAGAAAACGCTGGCATCTGGGTCTGTTCCAGAGTATGTGGCGTCATCGGGTTATGTTATTCAACCCCAAATTCGGAGCGGTAAGTTTTGTTTCTTATCTTTATTTCCTGTTATACGAACTGTTATCTCCGTTTATTGAGGTATTTGGAATTTTTACTATGGTACTGGCCTATTGTGTAGATCTGATTAATGTTCCGTTTATGATTTTGTTCTTTGTAATCTATGCGATTTTTGGATCGGTGATGTCACTGACCGCATTTTTTGCAAGAATCCATACCATAGATCTGAAAATATCCTTCAATGACGTCATAAAAGCTGTCTGCCTTTGCTTTTTTGAGATTACCTGTCTTCGTTTTGTTATGGCATTTGTACGTACAACTGCCTTTATAGGATATAAGAAGAAAAAGCTGAATTGGGGAAGGATTGAACGAAAGAAAATAGATTTAAAATAGTCGGAAGGATGATGATTATGTGCAAATGCGTTTGTAGGATAATCCTGTTTCTGAATCTGTCAGCGCTGTTTTTCATCTTTTGTGATGTCTGTGCGTCGGCGCAGGTGACAACTACAGAGGAATCCACCGGGCCCGCAAATTGTGTTTATGTGGCTGGAAATCCGGATATGTATCCTGTTGAGTTTTATAATAAGAAGACGGGAGATTATGAAGGAATTATTCCTGAGATATTGGAAAAGGTATCGGAAAAAACAGGGAAAGATTTTATATATGTCAGTGGCGGAAGACGGAACAGGCAGAGCAGACTTGCTAAAAACTGTCAGGCTGAGATGATATCAGCGCATGAAGCAGGCAAGATAAATCCTGAAAACATTTATTTGGAAATGCTGGTCTTAACGATAGAGCGTGAAGGAAAGACAATGGAAGTGTATGTCGGTTTTACGAAAATTGCTTCTCAGGAACTGATTGATCAGATAAGCAGTGCCATGGAACAGGTTTGCAATGAGGAACTTACAGGAATTACCCTTTCCTATATGGCAAAGAGCGAACGACCGGGGGTTCCGGCTATCTATCTTGTCATTGCCTTTGGAGTTCCATTTTTATTGAGTGTATCTTTGAGTGGTTACGTCTTTCATCTGAGACGACAGAGAAAAACACAGAAGGAAAATGCGATGAAGGATCCTCTGACGGGGATTGGAAATGCTGATTATCTGGAGTATTATTTTGAACAGGTTGTTTCCCCACAGACCATTGGGCTTTATTATCTTGCATATGTGGGACTTGATATTGAACAGGTTCGACAGTATCAGGGAGAGACAGAGGCAGAAGAACTTCAGAGATATTGCGCCTCGCTTCTTTCACAGTATGCCGGGGATGAAGAAGTGGCTGCAAGGCTGGATGAAGGAGTATTCATTCTCTTATTTCAAAGCGGAAATGATGAAAATGCAGAGGACCGGATAGAGCAGCTGCTGTTAATGCTGCGCACATATTCGAATAAATTCAGCAAGGAGTATGAACCGGTTATTCATGTGGGAGGGTATCATCTGGAACCGGATAGCAGATGCGATATGGCAGTTTTCAGTGCAAGGCAGGGATATCTTTACGCAGTGAAGAATTATAAAGATTATACGCTTACGAATCGGAAGTTATTGGATGATGCAAAGAATGCACCTCTTCTGCATCTTGAAATTCAGGAGGCTGTTAAAAAACAGCAATTTCAAATGTATCTTCAATTTGTTGTAGATAAAAATACAAAGGAAATCTGTGGGGCGGAAGCTCTTTCACGCTGGGAGAATCCAAGAGAAGGATTATTGAATCCGGGAAAATATCTGGAGATTATGCATGATGCGGGCATAATAGCACAGTTGGATTTTTACATTCTTGAAGAGGCCTGCAAACAGTTAGTGGAATGGAGGCAGCAGGGACTCGGACATCTGCATATTGCCTGCAATTTTACAAGGACATCCATATGCGGAGAGGATTTTTTGCCGCAGTTTAAAGAAATTGTGGAGAAGTATGAATTCAATCGTAAGAAGCTTTGGTTAGAGGTTACCGAAGAATTCCTGGCTGATAATGCTGCAGCGATTTTACAGAATCTGCTTGAGTGTAAGAAAATGGGATGCTATATCCTGCTGGATGATTTTGGAAGCGGCTATTCTTCTTTACGGGATTTGTGTGATTTTCCAATAGACTGTATTAAGATTGACAGGGCTGTTCTGAGGAAGGTTATTCAGCCAAAAGGTATGGCGCTTCTCAGAGCAATTAATACAATGGTTCATGAGATGGATATGGAGGTGCTTTGTGAAGGAGTAGAGACAGAGGAAGAAAATCGGAAGATAGAGAAAATTCCCTGTGAATATATTCAGGGGTTTTATTATTCCAGGGTTCTGCCGAAAGAGTATGCAATGGAATATTACAGGAAATATTCGGAGGAAGGAACAGGGAACCACCCCCTATCCCCTTGTTAAAAATCGATTGAAAGAGGTATTAGGATGCGTACATTCTGATACCTCTTTTTGGTTTGGTATATATGGGCTAACGAGTAACTATAGATGCAGTCTATAGAAGAACTATATATAAATATTACCGATTGGGAAAAACCTTCCATAGAGTGTATAATACAAATAATAGGGTAAATGTCGGCTTTGTAAAGAAGAGGCAGGGGAATGCCAAAGATCCAGGGAAGGAGATAGTATAATGAAAAAAAGAAAGTCTATTCTGGCGAAGTTGTTATGTGCCGTTATGGCGATTTCGTTGACAACAGGTGCTGTATCAAGTGCGGAACTGAAAGAAGTAAAGGCGGAATCTATACCGGTGTATCATGGTATTCCGGCATATCAGCAGAAGGATGTTTTCGCGACCGAGACGGTAAAAATACAGGGAATCACCGTTGAAAAGGTGGTAAATGATACGGTTAGCCCTGTGATAACGAACACAATTCAGGAGCCGGTAAAGTTTGTAATTTACAATAGCACGAAGCAGATAGTTGAGCAGCGTGTTGAGTCTGAAAATGGAATGCTTCCGAAATTGAATCTGGTTAAGAACCATAATTATATTATTTTTGCAGAGGACTCAAAATATAGGATGCCTAATGTATATATCTGGGTAAATGGCAACAAGATTGTAGATATTAAGAAGAATGTCGATACTTATGCCTATCCGGAGGTGGACAGCCTGATACTGTACGAAAGAGATAGCGAGGAGCCGAATCCGGAAGGTACTAACAGAGTCTTTATCAATCTGCCGGTTCGCTACGGAGAGGGAGCTATGGCTAATGTCAGGTTTAAGCTGGTAAGCGCTGTGGAAACAGTTGAAGCTGTAACTACGAATAGTGGCCAATTAAGGGCTGATATTCTGGAGGATATTACCTATATGGTGGTGGCAGATAACGAGCAGTATGCTGTGGAGCCTCTGGTTCTGGCGGCAAAGGATAAGTCAGAATATGGCGCTGGCAGATATGCTTACAATCATGCCGATTGCAATCGAATTGATACTATCCAGCTTGTAGATAAGAAGTATGCCCATACGAACGATACAACGGTCACCAGTATATCGGGGAAGACCACGGTGACGGGAATGAATTTCAGAGATTTTCTTGTGTTGGATAAAGAACTTGACAGCAGTCTGGTGACGGGGCTGGAGAGCAATGATTATACGGTTCTGGATATCAAGGTTGTCAATCCGCACAGGTGGGAAGTATCAAAGCTTGCAGCAGGAGAATATCCGGTTACGGTAAAGATTGATAAAAACAGGACTGTAACGAACGTTTATTATCTGGATGGTGAGAATCAGCTTTGTCC
>NZ_JBNPMZ010000024.1:0-42160 GCF_050314255.1 Sporofaciens sp. SGI.106 | reverse complement strand
CGCCGTCTCATTGAGTCAGCTCGTTTATATTATCATTTCTATCGATTCGTGTCAAGTACTTTTTTCAAGTTTTTTTACAATTTTTCGACTTGTTTTTCTATCGTACAACATTTGGGGAATAGTTAAACCATTTACCCATATTTTGTATCACACGAATCAACGGAGAAGGAGGGATTTGAACCCTCGCGCCGCTATTAACGACCTACTCCCTTTCCAGGGGAGCCCCTTCGGCCAGCTTGGGTACTTCTCCAAATTGCCCTAATTATTTGCAAAAAGCATCATCTTCTGCAAAAACGGAGAGGGTGGGATTCGAACCCACGCGCCCTTGCGGACAAACGGTTTTCAAGACCGCCTCGTTATGACCACTTCGATACCTCTCCTCACTATTCAATTCACCGTCTTAGCTGACGACGAAAGTTATTCTATCACAGAAAATCCCCTTCGTCAATATATATTTTCAAGTTTTTTCCGTTTTTCTCCTTTTCTCTTCTTATTATGATTTTTCACGTCCTCTCTTTACAAAAACTTCCGCTATATCCAGATCTTCCGGTGTCGTTATTTTTATATTTTCATAGGAACCTTCCACCATTTTTACCGGAAGCCTCATCATCTGTTCCACTACCATCGCATCATCTGTCACCTGAATACATTTTTCCCTCATCAGCCTGGAATATGCTTCAAAAATCAAAGAAGTATCAAAAACCTGAGGCGTTTGAATAATCCAGACATAATTTCTATCCGGCGTCTCTTTCGCAAATACATGTTCATCTACCAGTTTGACCGTGTCTTTACTTGGCATTCCCACAACACAGGCTTTGAATTCTCTCACTTTACCATAAGCCCGCTCCAGAATTGCCTCCGTAACAAACGGTCTGGCACTGTCATGGATAAACACATAGTTTTCTTCCGGTTCTTCCGTACCAAAATGGGAATTCTGAAGCACCTGCACTGCCTGCAATCCTGCCCAGACAGAATCATATCGTTCTTTTCCGCCTTCAACAATACCTACTACCTTCGTAAATCCATAACGGTCAACGATTTCTTTTCGAACATATTCTTCCTGCCCTTCTCCAACCACCAACACAATATCATCAATAATTTCAGACTCTTCAAATACATGAAGAGAATAATAAAGAAGTGGTTTTCCACTTATATCCAAATACTGTTTCTGAATATTCGTTCCCATTCTTCGTCCCTGCCCGCCAGCCAGGGCAATAGCTGTACAGTGCTTCATACGCTCCTTTTTTCCTTCCTTTTCAAATAATTATTAACGCTCTCCCAGTTTCAAATTCGGCACAGCGTTCAAATCCCATCCATGACGGGTTCCATTTATAAACTCATAATAAGCAGCAACTCCAATCATGGCAGCGTTATCTGTGCAGAAAATGGGAGACGGATAATAAAATTCGATATTTCTTTCCTCACAGGCCCGACTCATAGCATTTCTCAGTGCACTGTTGGAAGCAACGCCTCCCGCAATAGCAAATTTCTTCAGACCATATTCTTCCACAGCATGCATTGCATTTTCTACCAGGACATCCGTAACAGCTTTCTGAAATGATGCCGCCACATCCGCCTGATTCCAGGTCTCACCTTTCATCTGACATCCATTTATATAATTGAGCACCGACGACTTTACACCACTGAAGCTAAAATCATATGGTGCATCTTCCACATGAGCGCGAGGAAATACAATTGCATCCGGATTTCCCTCTTTAGAAACTTTATCAATTTTCGGCCCGCCTGGATATCCCAAGCCGATGGCTCTCGCTACTTTATCAAACGCCTCGCCGGCTGCATCATCCCGGGTACGCCCAATTATTTCAATTTTTCCGTAATCTTTGACACATACCAGATGCGTATGTCCACCGGACACCACCAGACATAAAAATGGTGGTTCAAGCTCTTTGTGCTCGATAAAATTAGCCGCAATATGCCCTTCGATATGATGCACTCCCACCAATGGCTTCTTAGCGGCATAGGCAATTGCCTTTGCTTCAGCCACACCTACAAGCAGAGCACCTA
This sequence comes from Sporofaciens sp. SGI.106, assembly GCF_050314255.1. Lineage (NCBI taxonomy): Bacteria > Bacillati > Bacillota > Clostridia > Lachnospirales > Lachnospiraceae > Sporofaciens > Sporofaciens sp. SGI.106. The sequence goes on along the minus strand of NZ_JBNPMZ010000024.1, from coordinate 40,135 downwards.
CCAGTCCCGGTCCGTAAGTCACACCTATCGCGTCAATATCTTCCAATGTCACTCCGGCTTCCGTAAGGGCAGCTTCGATTACCTGATTGATCTTCTCAATATGTTTTCTGGATGCAATTTCCGGAACCACTCCTCCATACAGCGTATGAAGTGCAATCTGCGAAGAAATGACATTAGACAGCACTTCTCTTCCGTTTTTCACTACAGCAGCGGCTGTCTCATCGCAGGAACTTTCAATTGCAAGAATTAATACATCTTTTGTCGTTTCACTCATATCTCACGCCTCAATCTATTTTATTTAACTGATTCTTATTCTAATCTTCAAATACCAGTTCTACAGAACGTTTATCCTTCGCTGCCACAGAATTTGGAAAAATCTCACGGACATCATCCATAAATTCTTCCGGGTAATTTAAGGATGGACTATAATGCGTCAGCCACATCTCCCTAACCTCAGCATCTTTGGCAAGCTGTGCCGCCTCATAGAACGTCATATGCTTATATTCTTTCGCCTTTTTGAGCTTATCTTTTTCCCCGTACATACCCTCACAGATAAACAGGTCTGCCCCTTTAGCATTCTGACGGATAGAATCTGTAGGCCTGGTATCTGTACAATAGGCAATCTTGAGTCCTTTTCTCGCAGGTCCCAGCACCATATCCGGTGTCAGGATTCTTCCGTTCTCCTCCACCGTTTCACCTCTCTGGAGTATTCCCCAGTACTTTCGCGGAATCTCTGCCGCATTCGCCCGCTCAACATCAAATTTTCCTGCCCGGTCTATTTCCAAAGTATACCCATAGCACAGGACATTATGATTCACCCGAAACGCTTTCAGACGGTATCCATTCATCTCCATTACCTGCTCAGGCTCTGTAATTTCTATATAATTAATCCGAAAAGGAAGCTCCGGAGCGATTACACGCAGAGCCCCTACCACACGTTCCAGCCCTTTAGGGCCAATCAGGGTCAACGGTTCCGTCCGGTCCGCATTTCCCATAGTAAGGAGCATCCCCGGCAATCCACTGATATGATCCCCATGATAATGTGTAAAACAGATTACATCAATGGGCTTAAAACTCCATCCCTTCTCTTTTATCGCAATCTGAGTTCCTTCTCCACAGTCTATCAACAGACTGCTGCCGTTGTAACGCACCATCAGCGAGGTCAGCCAACGGTACGGGAGTGGCATCATTCCGCCGGTTCCCAGCAAACATACATCTAACATCTGTGTCCTCTACTTTCCTGCCGGAATGGAAAATGTCGCAACAAATTCATCATAACAGTCTTCACACAAATCAAACGAGTCCACCTGATTGTCCTTCTTCGAAAAATACCCCCATCTCTTATCTACCGAGAGCACGTCTCCTTCGGGGATCCCGTGATTTACCACAATTTCCTTTCCACATTTATTACAAATGATTTTATTCAGTTCTTTTGTTTCTTTCACTTTATACTGGCGCATACAATGATTCCTCCATCATATTAAAGAATTAAAAAAATTCTTTCATTTTCTGTCACGCCTACATTATAATCTTTCTCTGTATTCAATCCCAGTGGGAAGTACTTCCTCATTTTCTAGTTATCTGCCAATCTGCCGACTCATCAGAATTCCATCCTCTACAGGGTCTGTATAGAAATTTTTGCGCACTCCATCCTGCACAAATCCGTAATCCTCATAAAATGAATAGGCCGATGTATTACTTTCCCGCACTTCAAGGAGGAGCTTGCTAATACCATTATCCTCACAGAGATTCTCCAGCTCCAACAGCATTCTCGCCCCCACCCCCTGGCGGCGATATTCCGGTGCCACTGCAATCCTTGCAATTTCACCTTCCTCCAGCACATAATAAAGAATCAGATATCCTATTAGTTTCTTATCATCAAAAGCTGTCAGAAGAAGCGTCTTCTCCTGCGCCAGCGTTTCCGCAATCGCATTTTCACTCCATGAATCTGTGAAAATCACCTTTTCCAACTCTGCGACCTGTATAATATCTTCTTCCCGCATTTTACGAATTGTAAACATACACTGCCTCCTCCGTTCATCTTCCACTATTATTAGCCTCAATATCTGCTATAAGGCCTCAATATCTGAAACCAGAGCATCTACCGCCTCATTTTTTGTTGCCCAGCAAGTGCAGAAGCGTACTGCACTGTGCGTTTCATCCACTTTTTCCCAGAAACAGTATGCATACTTTTCTTTCAGTTTATCCAGATGATCATCCGGCATGATTGGGAACTGCTGATTCGTAAAAGAATCAAACAGCAGCGGATAACCTTTTTTCAGGAAGGCAGCCTTTAGCTTCATTGCCAGATCATCTGCATGCCTGGAAATCTTATAGTACAGTTCATCTGTAAACAGTGTATCGAACTGAATTCCCAACAATCTTCCTTTTGCCAGCATACCGCCATGCTGCTTAATAACATAACGAAAATCTTTCTTAAGCTCCGGATTCACAATAACAACTGCTTCTCCAAAAAGTGCTCCAACTTTTGTTCCTCCAATATAGAACACGTCTGTGTAACGGGCAATATCTTCCATATTCAACGTAGCTGCCTCTGACATTAATCCATAACCCAATCTGGCTCCATCCAGAAACAAGGGAAGCTCCAATTCCCTGCACACAGCATATAAATCCTCTAATTCCTCTTTTGAATACAGGGTTCCGTTTTCTGTGGGGTGAGAAATATAAACCATCCCCGGCTGCACGACATGTTCATGATTCACATCTGACCAGTGTGCATTATAATACTCTCTCACCTGATCACCCGTAATTTTACCATTTCCGGACGGCAGAGCCAGTACTTTGTGACCGGTTGCTTCTATTGCTCCCGTCTCGTGCACATTGATATGTCCTGTTTCCGCACAAAGCACTCCCTGATACGGGCGCAGTATCGCGCTGATCACCGTAAAATTGGTCTGGGTTCCTCCCACCAGAAAATGCACATCTGCCTGTTCATTCCCGCATGCTTTACGTATTTTTGCCCTTGCACTTTCACAGAATTCATCCGTACCATATCCCGGAGTCTGAACAAAATTAGTCTCTTCCAGACGTTTCATAATCTCCGGACAGGCTCCTTCTGTGTAATCACATTCAAACAAAATCATCTCTAACTCTCCTTCTTCATCCGTTCCTCACGTTCCCGCTCTGCCTGAGATACCCGCAGATAATCAGGCTGATGCTGAGCTGCCGTCTCTATTTTTCCCTTTTTATAGTATTCAATACCAAGTGCCCCCACAGAAGCCGCCCGTTGGCGATTCATATGAGCAGGAGCAAACCGGTAGGGTACCCGCATTCCTTCTGCAAGCATCTCCCGATATACCGGAACCCCATCTCCAAGGAAAGTCACAGGCTGTCCCAAATCATTTAACTTCTCCATAAGCTCCATCACTCCAATCGCCATCTGGGGAGCAACAATCTCCATTTTGCTTTTCTCTGATTTTAAATCAATTCCATCCGAATCAAAATCTGTAAATCTGTAAAGTCCTGTATACACCTGTTTTCTTCGCGCATCCATAATCGGGCAGATGATCCCACCCGTTCCATAGAGATTGTATGCAAGTGCATCCAGTGACGGTACGTGAATTAATGGCTTTCCGAGAGCCAGTCCCAGTCCTTTTGCCGTAGCCGAACCTATGCGAAGGCCGGTAAAAGATCCTGGTCCACCGGAAACGGCAATCGCATCTATCGTCTCCATATCCATCTCTGTCATTTTCACCACTTCATCCAGCATGGGAAGCAGAGTCTGTGAATGAGTCTTTTTATAATTTACTGTATACTCCGCCATCGTCTGTTCTTCTTCAACTACAGCAACAGCCGCAACCAGTCCTGAACTGTCTAATGCCAATATCCGCATATCCCTTATCCTTCCTTTTCTCCTGATTCCATCTCGATTTGATTCCGTTTATTATCTCTCTGTCACGGTAATCTTCCTGTAATCAAAACCTTTTTCCAGATTTTTTTCTATTCGGATCTCCGTATAATTCTCAGGGAGTATCTCTTCGATCAGGTTTGCCCACTCAATAAGGCTTACTCCCTCACCAAAAATATAATCCTCGAACCCAATCTCGTCCATCTCCTCAACATCACCGATCCGATAGACATCAAAATGATAGAAGGGCATGCGCCCTTCTTCATATACCTGAACAATGGTAAACGTCGGACTGCTGATTGGTTCTTCTATTTCAAGTCCTTTTGCAAACCCTTTCGTAAATACCGTCTTTCCAACCCCCAGGTCGCCGACCATTGTATATACCTGTCCGGGCTTTGCGTTTCTCCCCATCTCATGTCCCAACTCAAAGGTTTCCCTTTCTCCGTTCGTTTCTATTATTCTTGTCATACCGACTCCTTTATTCTTAATCCTTCCTGTCACCCGGTCTGCGAATCCGCACTGCCGGCGCAGGCATATGCTCACATATCAGTCGCGCAATTTCCTCATAATACTCACCGATTTGCTCCAAAGGCAAAACAATAGCCTGATCTTTTCCGGCAAACAGAAGGAGCACCCTTTTCTTTGTCACTACTGCCCTGGTAAATTTACTCCAACTGGCCTTTCCACTGTCATCCGGGGTTGTAGTAGTAACACCTTCGTCATCAAATTCATATACTGCCGTATCCTGCACACGACGGGCATTTCCCATCTTCCTCCGGACGTTGCTCCTGATAAAATAAGGAAATCCAATCAGCAGAAGCACTGCAAAAACAATAAAGACACCCATCTGCAGAAAATCTCCCCGTTTTGCGAATGCATAAACAAGACCGATATTCAAAATTCCAAGCGCAACAGAGGTAATTCCAACAGCACTGGTATATATCTTATAACTCATATAATCTGCAACAGACTCCACATCCAGTTTTACTTCAACCTGCACTGCCATCAGCAATCCCTCCTTCACATTTTTGATTTATTATACCACATCTTCTCTATTTCTGTCACCGAATTCCTCCGATTTATGATATACTTAATAACGATCATAACAAAACAGGAGGAAAAATTATGAATTTCAGTTTTTACCATAATAACATTAATGTGCTGGATCTCGAAAAATCTGTATCCTTTTATCAGAAAGCTCTGGGACTTGTAGTTACCCGCGAGACAGAAGCCGAAGACGGAAGTTTCCGTCTGGTATTTATGGGTGATAATACCACTTCTCATCTTCTGGAGCTCACCTGGCTCAGAGATATGGATCGCCCTTACAATCTCGGAGATAACGAATCTCATCTCGCCATGTATACAGATAACATGGAGGAAGCCCATGCACTCCACCAGGAAATGGGATGTATTTGCTTTGAAAATGAAGCAATGGGACTTTATTTCATCGAAGATCCTGACGGATACTGGATTGAAATCTGCCGCAAATAGGACAAAAACCAGCCGGACTGACAGTCAAATGCTGTCCTTCCGGCTGAATTTTTCTCCGTATTTATCCAGTTTGCTTTAGATATGGTCTTTTACATTATCATCTTCAAAATCAAACACACATCTTTCAAAAGCATTAATCACATGTGTCTCCTGATATTTGTCATACCGCTTATGTTTCCTCCCATAAGCCATATGTACATGTCCATGAATAAAAAACTTCGGTTTATATTTTTCCAACAGGGTAAGAAAAATCCGAAATCCCTGATGAGGCAGATCACGTCCATCATTTAACTCATATGCCGGTGCGTGAGTAACCAGAATATCGAACCCTCTTCTTCTGACAAGCTGAAACCAGAGCTTTGCCACCCTGCGTTTCATCTCCCATTCCGTATACTGGTAATCCCCTGCATGATATCTCATGGAACCGCCAAGCCCCAGAATTCTCACTCCCTTATACACAAATATCTTATCCTCTATACAGATACAGCCATCCGGAGGTACCTGTGCATATTTTGTGTCATGATTGCCATGAACATAGAGTACCGGTGCACTGGTAAATGTTGCCAAAAACGAAAGATATCTGGGATCCAGATCCCCACAGGAAATAATCAGGTCTATACCCTCCAGCTTACTTTTCTCAAAGTAATCCCACAGATATTTAGACTCTTCATCCGCAATCGCAAGTATCCTCATGAATTTCTCTAACCTTTCTTTTCAACCCCCTGCTGTGATACAACAGGTTTTGCTCCTTCCAGGAGCTCCTCCTCAGTCGGAATTTTTCCGCGCACATTTTCTGCCAGCCAATCCATAGTCACAATCTCTTCCGGTGTCAGACTGCGATTCGGATCATCCTGTACCACACCATCCTGTGAATATAATATTCCGGAAAACGGTTCAAACTGCCCTCCGCTGATTGTATGGCGCAGAAGTTCTATCAGACGCTTTGTACCGATTGGAAGATTCTGGGAACAGATTACATCCACAACTCCCGCAGACATTCCCCACCAGTAGTTGATTGCCTTATTTGCCGACGGATTATCGTCATATTTCCATGTTCCATCCATGATGGTACGAATCAACTGCTCATAGAATTTCCCCCAGTGCCATACCGGCATTGCAAGATTGCGAGGTCTTCCGTTTTCCATATGATAAATTCCAAAATATCTGGATGCCTCCTCAGGTATCACCATATCTTTTCCGGAAATACAGGATGCCTGCACTTTCTTCAGATTCTCTGCCACATCACAGTCTTTCAGACAGGACCATTCCAGGTAGACTTCCGCCCTTGGATTGATCATCTTTGCCCCCAATGCAAATGCGTTAATATTGGCAATCGTTCCAAAAATCGGATAATCTCCAATATATGACAGCTTATTATTCTCTGACATGGCACCTGCTATGGCTCCCATAAGGAACTTGGCTTCATGCATACGTGCATAATAGGTTCGGATATAACGGTGAGATGTGTTGACGGAGCAGTTCAGAATCCTGACTTCCGGATTAGCAATTGCCGCCTTTACACTTGCCTGTACAAATGACGGGGTTGTAGTGAACACGATATTGCACCCACTTTTGATAGCGTCATTGATAAACATCTCCGCTGTATCCTGGGTTGCATTGTCATAATACATCGTGCTGACCTCATCCGGGAATGTCTGTTCCAGATGAAGTCTTCCCAATTCGTGGGCATAGGTCCATGCTGAGGATGCCGCCGTCTTCTCATAGATAAATGCAATCTTAAGCTTCTGAGTACCGGTTGAGAGAAGTCTGCTGAAGAGAGGCTTCTTCTCAGTTGTCGGATTCATCTTTAATTCTACATCTTCTTCGGTTTCCAGCAGACGGAATTCCTCCCAGCTTTTTGAAATCAGAGTTTTCAGCTCACTGGTTGTCATATCACAGATTTCTGCATATCCATATAACTCAATAAACGAAAGGAATGCATCCCCCGGCGTAATGGATAATCCATCTGCTTTACTTTTAAATTCTGACGTAAAGCGGGTATATACAGAACTAAAGGTAAGTCTCTCATCCTCTGTCCAGCTCTCCTTGGGTTCTTTTCCCACTGCTTCCTGAAGTTTTGCAAAACTTCCTTCCTTTGTAAACCAGATATAATTAATTTTATTCAGTTCATAAAAATCCAGAAATTCATAGTAAATCTTATTTTCTTTCTCATCTGTCCGTCTCGGAACAATACGGGTAACAATGCCGGGTATGGATACCACGTCAAAATATTTCATAACACTGACCCGCTTATTTCCTTCCTCCACGTAGAATTTATTCATATATTCATATGCTTTAATTGGCTCACGGATTCCTTCTTCAACATGGCTGGTGCTGAGACGTGCCCATTTAAGAGCAAACTCTGAAGTTTCTTTTAAAATAGGCATAAAGTTTCCGGCAAATGCATTACTTCTTCCTTCTGTCTTTGTTCCCACGATCTGATCCGTTGGTATCTGTACCAGTCCCAGCGGTATCTCAGAATATGAGCCCTTCGTCGGGAGTATATCATCCAATACCTGAAGCGTTGGCTGCATTCCATGCATCATCCGATACTGATAATCTTTCTTACCTAATTTGTAAGCTTTCATATAATCTGAAATTGCCATGATAAACCTCCATCCATTCTATAAACTATTCTGTTCATCCGCCCCAGTATATCACGTCTGTTTTTATTTTTCCATATCTATCCAAAACTTACTCCATTCCGACCACTGTATAATCCTGATCTTCCACCGTTTTGCGAAGCACATCATCTGCAATATCGGCATTCAGAGTAAGCACAGCCGTACCTGTTTCATGGCTGACTAAAGCTTCATCAACCTCTGCCAGAGCCTCCAGGCATTTCTTTACACGTGCCTCACAGTGTCCACACATCATACCCTCAATTTTCATTGTCTTTGTCATCTTCTTTTCCTCCTGATTTCTTTTCAATTTTTGTTTTTTATCTTTTGACGCATCGTACATTCTGAATAAATTCAGACGAAGTGCATTTGTCACAACACAGAAACTGGACAGACTCATAGCTGCAGCACCAAACATAGGATTCAGTTTCCAGCCAAGCAGCGGATACCAGACACCGGCAGCAAGTGGAATACCCAACACGTTATAGAAAAATGCCCAGAAGAGATTCTCATGAATATTGCGAAGCGTGGCTCTGCTCATCCGAATTGCTGCCGGGACGTCACTTAGCCTGCTCTTCATCAGCACCACATCGGCTGCATCAATTGCAATATCTGTCCCTGCCCCAATGGCAATTCCGATATCAGCGCGTGTCAGCGCCGGGGCATCATTGATGCCATCGCCAACCATAACAGTCCTTCCTCTGCGCTTCAGCGAACGAATCGCTCTTTCTTTTCCTTCCGGCAGCACACCGGCTATCACCTCGTCCACTCCTGCTTTCTGTCCAATCGCACGGGCGGTACGTTCATTATCCCCGGTAAGCATAACTACATGAATCCCCATATTTCGCAGTTCCTGTATTGCCTGACGGCTGTCACCTTTCATGACATCTGCCACAGCAATCACTCCCAAAAGAACTCCGTCTCTGCAAAAAAACAGAGGAGTTTTTCCTTCTTCCGAAAGAGCCTCTGCCTTTCTCTGCATTTCAGAAGAAATTACATTCCCGTTTTTTGTCATCCCCAATTTTTCTGTCTGCTGACGGATAAAATTTATATGACCGCCAAAAAGATTATTTCCATTCCATCTGCCGGACAATCCATTTCCGGGAACTGCCTGAAAATCTGTGATTTCTATCTCTGATTTCGATTTCTTTTGTCCTGTATTCTCCACCAGTCCTACAATCGCTTTCGCCAGCGGATGTTCACTCCTTTTCTCCAAAGCATATGCTGTGGACACAAGTTCTTCCTCAGAAATACCTTCGGCCGTAATGATATCAGTCACCCGGGGTTCTCCACTTGTAATGGTTCCCGTCTTATCCAGTGCCACAACCTGCACCTTCCCGGTCTCTTCCAAAGAAGCCGCGGTTTTAAACAAAATACCATTCTTTGCCCCCATTCCATTGCCTACCATTACCGCAACCGGAGTCGCCAGCCCCAGTGCACAGGGACAGCTGATCACCAGCACAGAAATGCCTCTTGCCAGTGCAAATCCGACACTCTGTCCCGCAAGCAGCCAAACCAGTATCGTCACCGCAGCAATGACAATTACCATCGGCACAAATATTCCCGACACTTTATCTGCCACCTTGGCTATCGGTGCTTTCGTAGCCGCAGCATCACTGACCATCTGAATGATCTGTGACAGGGTCGTATCCTGCCCTACTCTGGTAGCTTCACAGCGGAGATATCCGGATTGATTCATCGTAGCAGCCGATACTGTATTACCCGCTTCTTTATCTACCGGAACGCTTTCTCCCGTCAGGGAGGCTTCATTTACCGCACTGCTGCCCTCTATCACAACCCCGTCTACCGGAATATTCTCCCCCGGTCGAACTACAAACACATCCCCAATTTTCACCTGTTCAATGGGAACCTCTGTCTCTACACCGTTTCTTAATACCACTGCCGTTTTAGGTGCCAGCTTCATTAAGCTTTTCAATGCATCTGTGGTCTTTCCCTTCGATCTTGCTTCCAGCATTTTCCCCACCGTAATCAAGGTAAGAATCATGGCCGCTGATTCAAAATAAAACTCATGCATATACGCCATAACCGCTCCCATATCACCACGTACCTGTGCATCCGTCATTGCAAATAATGCATACGTACTATACACGAAAGAAGCTCCGGCTCCAAGTGCTACCAGTGTATCCATATTCGGAGCCCGATGCCACAGACTCTTGAATCCGCTGATAAAAAATTTCTGATTGATCACCATGATCATAACAGTCAAAAGAAGCTGTAAAAGTCCCATTGCCACATGGTTGCCTTCCATAAAGCCCGGCAAAGGCCAGTTCCACATCATATGTCCCATCGACACATACATCAACGGAATCAGAAAACACATTGACGCTATCAGCCTTTTTTTCAATACCGGTGTTTCCCTGTCTTCCAAAGCATCCTCGGATGCTCCGGCAGTATTCTCTCCCGCTGTTGAAGCACAGCATGCTGCATCAGTTCCTTTAAGCGTTGCTTCGTATCCCGCTTCGTGCACAGCTCTTATAATCTGCTCAGAAGATGCCGTGCCTTCTACCCCCATAGAATTCGTAAGAAGACTCACCGAACAGGAAGTAACTCCCGGCACCTTACCAACGGCCTTTTCTACTCTGGCACTGCAGGCAGCACAGCTCATCCCTGTTACTCGATACTGTTCCATTCATTTTTCCTCCATCAATTCTCTATTTCATCAGCTTCTGAAGCGTCATCACCAGTTCATCAATCGTCTCATCCTTCCCTTCCCGGATATCCTGTGCCACACAGGTTCGAATGTGATTAGCAAGAAGCACTTTATTAAAGCTGTTAAGCGCGGCATTTACTGCCGACACCTGAATCAGGATATCTGTACAGTAAGCATCCGTTTCCACCATTTTCTTAATTCCACGCACCTGTCCTTCAATACGGTTCAGACGATTTATCAAACCACGATACTCTTCCTGTGAACGCACCTTCGTCTTGTGACAACAGGAATGTGGGTCTTCTTTCATTATTGATTCATCACAATTTATTTTATGCATACTAATCTCCTCCCGAAATCATTATATACTCCCCGGGGGTATATTTCAACAAAAATTCTTCAACTGATTATATTGATTTTTCTGATAACAAGTAGCTTTTATCTTTCTTTTGCAGTATAATGGACAAAATGGAGGGATTTAGTATTATGACATCAAAGAGTGACATTATTAAAAAAATATATTTAAAATTGCTGCCTATACAGATTCTGAGTTCTCTGGTAGCTGCAACAAATGCTCTGATTGACAGTATTATCGCCGGAAACTTTCTCGGAAAAGAAGTTATGGCAGCGATGGGGTTGTTCTGCCCGATTGCAACAGTTTTAGGACTTTCTTATGTAATCAGTGTCGGAGCACAGATTCTATGCTGTAAGCATATGGGAAAAGGCGAATCCGAAAAAGTAATCTCCCTGTTTTCCACATGTGTCATTTTTTTAGGCTCTGTCAGCCTGATTATTTCTGTACTGATGTTGATATTTCGTTATCCCCTGGCCGGATTTTTAGGAGCCTCCGGGAACAGTCAGGATTTGCTTGCACAGTATATTCTGGGCACCTCATTTGGAATTGCCGCTCAGTCACTGATGAATATGCTGATGTGTTTTTTGCCATTGAATGATAAGATAAAGATGTCTTACATATGTATGGGAATTATGGCCGGAATCAACGTAGCCCTTGATATCGTTCTGGTATGCATATTGCATATGGGGGCATTCGGAATGGGATTGGCAACTTCCGTCAGCCATCTCGTAACTGCTGTCATTCTTTTTATGAACTTTTTAAATAAGAATCAGGCTGTTTATTTCCGGTTTGGAAATTTTTGCTTCAGCCGTCTGGGAAAAGTCGCCATTCTCGGTATGCCATGCGCCATGTTTACCATAGGAGCAACCATAAAATCATACTCCATGAATGCAACGCTTTTATCTGTCGGAGGACTGGATGCCGTTTCTGCAATGACCGTTCAGGGAAATGTTTGCAGCTTTGCCGGTGCTTTTCCAAGCGGAATTGGCGGAACTACAATGATTATGAGCAGTATATATTACGGAGAAGACGATCAGGTATCCATGAAAGAGCTTTTAAAATACTCTCTCAAAGTTGGTATTATTCTCACAGCAGTAGTTTCAGGCGTAATCATGATTGGTTCCGGTCCGATTGCCAGTGTCTTTTATCAGAGCGGAAGCTCTGTATGGTTACTTACACGAAGGATGCTGATTATCTTCCCGGTATTTCTGGTATTTAATGCTATATTTAATATCTTCATTAAGATATACCAGAGTCAGGGGCAGATGGTATTTACAAATGCAATGAGTGTTGCAGAGAATCTGGTCATGGCAGGAATCGCTTTCGTACTCTCTCCTCTGCTGGGATGTGATGCGGTATGGATGTCATTTACTTTAAGTGATTTATTATGCATTTTAGCAATTGCCATTTCCGTATTTATCAAAACTCAGCATATAACATTCCGCCCGGAAGACTGGCTCAAACTGGATAAAGGGGCTATTGCTGATCCGGAAGACAGAATGGCAATCTCCGTCCATTCCGTTGATGAAGTCATTAACATTTCAGAACGTGTAGTGGAATTTTGCCAAAACAAAGGACTGGACCATAGAAAATGTACAATTGCGGGTCTTTGCGTGGAAGAAATGGCAGGAAATATTGTCAGCCACGGTTTTTCCAAAGACAATAAGAAACATTCTGTAGACATCCGTCTGGCATACAAGAATGGTGAAATCGTTCTGCGAATGCGTGATGACTGTACTGCATTTGACCCGAAATCCCGTATGGAACAATTTACACCTGAGGATCCGGTTAAAAATGCCGGCATCCGATTGATTGGAAAAATGGCAACAGATATGGACTATCAGAATAATCTGGGATTAAACATTCTTACCATAAAAATATAAAAATTGACACAAAAAAGTACCGGTTCCCCGGTACTTTTTTTATGGACCTGGTGGGAATCGAACCCACGTCCGAAAATCCTTCCATCCAAGCATCTCCCATCACAGTCATTACTTTGACATTCCCTCCATCTCCCGCCTAATGACAGGCTTGAGATTTCAGTAGCTTCATAAGTTCTTCCATTCCCTCAAAGCTTTGGAAACGAAGTGCTCCGCTTCGTTGAAGCCGGTTACTTAAGCAGCGGATAACCTAAGGCCGACTGCCGCCAATTAGGCAGCGCACGCTAATTCGTTACGATCTGCGTTTATATTTAATTGGAGCTTTTATCGTAGTTCCCCGCTACGGATGGCTTCTCAAACTTCTAGACCCCCGTCGAAACCAGTACAAGCCCTAAACTATATTGTATCTGGTTTGCAGATGTCATTTGCGTATTTTCATTATATGAATCATCCTGCAAAATGTCAAGGTTCGTTCCCCGGAAACCTCAGGAAAATTTTTTTCAAAAAATTAGCACTCAGGTATTGACTTGGCTAATAATGTGTGTTATATAATAACTATAACAAATAAGTAAAGCATACCAGCCGGGTAATCAGTAAATACTAAATGCTGAATAAAAAGCTACCGACTTGGCATATATTAAGGAGGAATGACTTATGTTACTTGCAAACAGAGGATTTACTAATTTATTTGACGACATGTTCAACGACCCGTTCTTTAACCGCACCTATGATCGCTCTTCTTCACAGATTATGAAGACCGATATTCACGAGAAAGACGGCAATTACATGGTTGAGATGGAACTGCCGGGATACGCAAAGCAGGATATCAAGGCTGATCTGAAAGACGGTTATCTCACCATCACCGCTCACAAAAATGAGACGAAAGAAGAAAAGGACGCAAGAGGCAACTGTATTCACAAAGAGCGTTATACCGGAACATGCAACAGAAGTTTCTATGTCGGTGAAGATCTGACTCAGGAAGACATTAAAGCAGCTTTCAGCGATGGTGTACTGAAACTGACTTTCCCGAAAGAGATTCAGAAACAGGAAGATCAACCCAAACTGATTACCATTGAGTAAGTAAATCAATTTGGAGAAAACCACAGACAGCTGTGTTAATATAAATCGAGGCGGCCGGGAACCCGACCGCCTCAAGTTTTTTACACATTTTCATTGTCATATGCATCCTGATAAAATATTTCCTGCGAATTCTTCTTAGGTGTATTCAAAAAACGATCACAATACTCACCTGATGCATTCAGTTCTTTTCCCTTCTCATCATCCTCCATCATAGTATCGAACATATACCGGATTCTGTTTCGGATTTCTTCATCATAAACCGGCGCAGCTACTTCTACACGGCGCACCGTATTTCTTGTCATAAAATCTGCCGATGCAATATATATTTTTTCCTCATCACCAATTCCAAAACGATAAATTCTGGAATGTTCCAGAAACCGGCCTACGATACTGACCACAGTAATGTTCTCTGTCATCCCTTCTACACCCGGTTTCAGACAGCAGATTCCACGCACAATGAGTTCAATCTTTACTCCGGCCCTGGAAGCCTCTATCAGTTTATTAATCAATATCTTATCCGTCAGGGAATTGATTTTAACGCCAATGTATCCCTGACCGCCTTCCCGGACTTTTCGGATCTCATCTTCTATCAAATCCACAATTTTACACTGGAGACATTTCGGTGCCACAAGGAGCTCTCTGGTCTCATCCATAACTTCTCCTTTCTGAAGTGCGGTAAACACAGCAGCTGCCTCCTGTCCGATAGACTGTCTCGCAGTAATCAATGACAGATCGGTGTACAGACGGGATGTTTTCTCATTGTAATTACCGGTTCCAATCTGTGTAATATAGGAAAATCCCTCTTGGGTATTACGGGTAATCAGACAAAGCTTAGAATGTACTTTGTACTCTCCCAGACCATACAGTATCTGACATCCGGCATCCTCCAGACGATGCGACATCTCTATATTGTTTGCCTCATCGAATCTCGCCCGCAGTTCCACCAGTACCACTACTTCTTTTCCATTTTCAGCCGCCTCTACCAATGCATCAACAATTTCACTCCGTTCTGCCACCCGATACAATGTCATTTTAATGGAAACTACCGTCTCATCGTCGGCCGCCTCCCGTAGCATTTGAATAAAAGGCTTCATACTCTCAAACGGGTATGATAACAGTACATCCTTCTTTTCTATCTGCGCAATGATACTTTCCTTTGCATTTAATGCCGGACTTCGTCTCGGACTGCGTTTCGGATAGAAAAGATCAAAACGATCTCTCAGATAGCTCTGAATCCCAAACACAAATGAAAGATCCAGAGGTGTCTTAACATCAATAATATGTTCTGTGCCAATCTGCAGATATTTCGCTAATTCCTTCTTTGTCTTATCATCAATTTTCCGACTTAATTCCACGCGCACTGCGCTTAATTTGTTCCGGCGTTTGATCAGCTGTTCCATCATATCCCGGTAATCCATGTCTTCATCATAGATTTCTGAAGCATCAATATCTGCATTACGTGTTACTCTCAAAATAGCTTTTTCCTGAACGGTATATTTTGAATACAGCTTTGACACAAAATGAAGGATTAATTCTTCTGACAGCATAAAACATCCAGGTCTGGTAGGTATTTCAATCAAACGTTTGAATACATTATTTGAACATGCCACAAGTCCCAGTCTCTTCTTTCCCTTTGCTGTAGTCAGAAGCACGATGGCATATAACTGACGGTTAGCCAGAAACGGAAATGGATGCTGTTTACCAATGATAACCGGCGAAAGAAACGGTGCAATGTGTGCATCAAAATAACTCTCTAAAAATTTCCCTTCTTCCTTGGAAAGCTTATTAAAATTAATAATGCGGATCCCCTTGGGTTCCAGTTCTCCCATTAACTGTTCATAGATATTTGCCTTCTTTTCTTCCAGAAGATGTACTTCCTTCAGAATCGCCTCCACCTGTTCCTTACTGGTCATTCCTGTCTTGTTCTCCCGGACAACCTCCGAAGATTGCATCTGCATCATTAGAGTTCCTACTCTTACCATAAAGAATTCATCCAGATTCGTTTGGAAAATAGATGCAAATGTCAGCCGCTCCGCCAGCGGTACTCTGGGATTTCCAGCCTCATTTAATACCCTTTCATTAAACTGAAGCCATGACAGCTCCCGGTTGGTCATACATTTCTTTTGTTCCTTTAACTGCTCTTTTGTCTCTTCTCTCATTATACTGTTCTCCTGACTTGATTTTTCTGGTTGCTAATTCAACAAAAGCGGATTATCCACATTCTGCAATGCTATCTCAATCAGATTCACACAACTGTTTCCCATACGTTCAATATCGTGAAGAATATTATTGAAACCTGCTGTCATAATCGCTTTACATTTTTTCTTGCCGACACGCTCAATATGTGCCCTCCTCATCTTCTCATCCAACTGCATGATTTCATCCTTCTTCTTCTGTACATTCTTCACTTTGAGTTCATCTCCATTTAAGATAGCCTGCATGGTTTCTGTATACATATCCAGAATCATTGTAATAGAGGTTCGGATATCTTTCAGCGCCTCCTTGGAATATTTTTGTTTTCCAGAATTCTGCGTCATGATATTTTCGGAAATTTCCCGACAGAGACCTCCAATTCTATCTACATCACACAGAATATACAGGATACGGGCACTCTGGGTTGCCTGTTCCTCTGTAAGAACTCCTTCCGCAAAAACGGTCGCAAGATATTCGTTTATTTTCTGATTCAGACTCGCGACAATGTCTGACTGTTCTACGATCTTCTCCAATATACGTTCTTCACCCTTTTTCGAGATATCTTTCATATCAGCAAGCATTCCCTTTACCAGTTCACTGCATCGGAAAACTTCCTTTGCAACAAGCTGAAGTGCTGCCGCCGGCTGTGCCACCAGCTTTTCATCCAGATATTTCGGTGCAGATGGAAGAAGCTGTAACATCTCCTGACGCTCCGGTACAATTTTCATTACCAGCTTTACCATGACCGGGATCAATGGAATCCAGATCAGCGTCATCGTAAGGTTAAATCCGGTATGCGCATTTGCAATCTGCCGGGAAATCACATCCACTTCATTTCCTTTCGGTGACAGATACTGAATCAGGGACGCATACGGCTTCACAAACCAGATAAAAAGAAAGGCTCCCGAAAGATTGAACATACAATGCGCAACCGCAGTTCGCTTCGCGTCTTTACTCTGACCAACAGAAGCCAGAAGTGCTGTGATAGTTGTTCCAATATTATCGCCCAACAGAATCGGAATAGCACCTGCAAGACCGATAATACTTGTCACTCCGTCCGGACCTGCCTGGGATGCAAAATTCTGTAAAACCGCTATAGTAGCACTGCTGCTTTGAACCACCAGCGTCATCAAGGTACCGACACATACACCCAGAACAGGAATATCTACAACCTTTCCTATCATTTCCGTAAAAAATGGGCTGGACGCCAACGGTTTCATAACACTTCCCATCGTTTCAATACCAAGGAATAACAGACCAAAGGCAAAAATAGTCTGACCGATATTTTTAATTTTTTCTGATTTACATATAAAATGAATCAAAAAGCCGACAAATATAAATACATATATGTAATCACTGATTTTAAATGCAATAATCTGTGCCGTCATTGTTGTACCGATATTGGCACCCAGGATAATTGAAATTGCCTGTGGCAGCGTCATCAGCCCTGCACTGACAAACCCGATTGCCATAACCGTTGTAGCACTGCTGCTCTGCAAAACCGCTGTCGTAAGAGCCCCTGCCAGAACTCCCAAAACAGGATTTTTTGTAAGAAGGGATAAAATAGCTTTCATCTTCTCCCCCGCCGCTTTCTGAAGGCATTCACTCATCATATTCATACCGAAAATAAATACTGCAAGCCCTCCCAAAAGTCCAAATACGATTTCTATTGCTTCATTCATGTACTCTTTCCTCTCTTCACTATTGTCCTAATTCCTGCCACTGTGTAATCTCACCTGTATATATCTCCTTTAAATCTTTTACAGATATTTTTTCCAGCGGATTTTCTTTATTTACAATAACCACAATTACATCTCGTGCAATCGGAATTGATTCCAGCAATTCGCTTTCATAATCCTTCAAATCTCTGGAAACCATACCCAAATCGTACGTTCCAAACACCACTCCTGTCAGCCCCTCAGAAGAATCTGTAGCACTGACTTCTATCTCCGCATTTGGATTTATCTCGGAATAAGCATCTGCCAGTTCCTGCAGAAGTCCGGCCATAGAACTGGAACCCCCAACTGTAATGTGTCCCGCCGGTCTGGCAGATAAAAATGTCATCGGTTTCTTTACTGTTTCATAGTTCTTCTCAACAATTTTCTGCCCTTCACTTCGTATATAGGTAATAAACTCCTGCTCTACCTCTGATAGTTTTCCCGAATAAGCAAGGCAAAAACTTCTATTCAAAACATCCTTTGATACAGTCAATCTGTGAATCTGTTTTTCTGTGTCTCCTATTGAGCCTTCCGAAACATATCCGATAGCTGACGGGTCAGATGCCACCATATCCACTACTTCATCACTGCTATTAGCGATCTGGCAATCTTCTTTCGTCAAATCCACCTTTGTTTCATCATCATAAATATCCAGATTTTCAGCAAATACATTTCCGGTACCAGAACCTTTCTCTCTGGAAATCACGGAAATTGCTCCCAACTCACTCAAACCATCGATTTTCTTTTCTTCTTCCCCTGCAGCACATCCACTTAATATAAGCACCAATACAATCAGCGCACAATTTGTAAGCAGACACTTCCTTATCATTCGTTTCACTCCTTTCACCAAAATGCCACATATATCATCCCACAAAAAAAGTGTTTACCTCTATCTTGTTTAGGTAAACACTTTGTAAAATCTATGTAAAATTATATTATTTTTTTCTTTTTAAATATCAGAATAATAGTAACCACTACAGCTATGCTGAACAGGATGATGCCCGGGTAACCATGCTCCAGCTCCGGCATATTCTGAAAATTCATTCCATACCATCCGGTAATCAAGGTCAAGGGAAAGAAGATTGTAGAGATAACCGTCAGGAACTGCATGTTCTTATTTTGCTGTTCTGACACCTTCTCCTGATAAGAATCCCTTACCTGAGTCGCATACTCAAGCAAATGTGCAGTCCTGCTCATCAGCCGGTCTGCCCTGTCCACAAAGGTATCAAAATACTTTAAATTCTTCTTCGAGAAAAAGTTATTTTCATTGTCTGCCAGTTCCTTTCCCATATCCATCAATTCATCATAATAGCTCCTCAATACCAGCAATTCTCTCCTCACCGGGGTAATATCATGTTGGAAATTACCAAGCTTATCTTCCATAACATTTTCTTCCAGCCTCATAATTCTTCGCTCATACTGATTCAGGACTTCCTGGTCTTTATTAATAATCAATGTAAGGAAGTTATACAAAAAGCGCTCTTTTGACTGTCCCTGTCTGGTTCTGTTATGCTGAATCCTCCGGATGATCCGTTCTGCAAAATGATTATCATCTACGATCACAATATGTTTGCGATTAATAAAATACATCATCCGGAACCGATATCCCAACACCTCCATAAGTCTTGGAATCGCCAGACTGCCTGCCATACATTCCTGCTGTGTTTCCACCTTACAGAATTGCACATCATTTAGCTGAATCTCTCCCTCATAATTCATCTCCGCAATTTCCATTATCTCTTTCACATTGGTGCTATCCGTTATAAAAACTGCAGAGCGTCCTGTCATCTGCAATTCCTCTATAGTAATCTCTTCCAGCACCGGTCCCAGGCCCAGAATCAAGATTTCCGCCCCCCTGCTTTTATGGTTTCTTTTTCAATTCGTTTCCGGAGTTCAATCATTTTTCTGTCCATCTCTGCCATAACATCGGAATAACTGCTGATTTCTTTTCGAATAGTTTCTACCTCACCGGCACTCTTCTTGTAACACATCTGGTAATCCAGCTCTGCCCAGTAATCCATGGCAAAAGAGCGAATCTGAATTTCAGCCCGGATATTTTCAACTTTTTCATAATAAGATACCGGCACCTCTACAATCAGATGGATACTCTGATACCCGGATTTCTTCGGCCTTGAAACATAATCCTTTTCTTTTATAACCCGAATGTCTTTCTGTCCTCGTATGGAATCCGCCACCCGATAAATATCATCACCGAAAAAGCAGATGGCTCGCACTCCTACTATATCATTCAACTCAGAAACAGCATTGTCATAAATCAATTCCTTTTCTTTCTTTTCCAGCTTTTTACATATACTTTCTATCGATTTTATCCGGCTTGTAATCTTTTGAATAACAGGTCTTTTCAATTCTGTTTTTAATTCTGCATCTATCAGGTTTAACTTGCAGATCAGGCTGTTCATAACGTAGTCATATCTGGACATAACAGTCGCGTTCTCATGCTGCTCCTTCATTTGCTCTATTCTGTTATCTTTCTTCTTTTTTCCCATATCTTACTTTCCTGTATCATCTATCTCTTCTGTTTTTTCCAAAATTCTTTTCCAGTTTACCATATGAACATCAATTCCAAATAAATCCTATGTTAAATTTAATTAAAATAACCGAAAGGCGACCGGATTACCGACCGCCTTCACAACTGAAGATTTATTTCAGAATCTTAATCTTTCCGACAAATGGAAGCTCTCTTTTCGTTCCCTTGCAGGCATATACAATTCCTGCAATCATCATAATAAATAATCCCAGTTCACAGAAATTACCTACAATCTCTAAAAACCACCAGTCAAAGTGAGGAACAATCCTTATTCCAAAAAACTCCACTCCTGTAATCAGATCAACCACAATTCCAATAATAAACAAAGACAGTCCCTGGTTGATATGATGTTTTACATACTCTGAGTTCTTATTTCCTGCCAACAGAGGAATTAAAACTAAAAACCCGAAATAAGACAATATCCCCATTACTTTATTGGAACGGACTTCCTCTGCATCAAAATATTCTTCACCGCCGCGAGAGTATCCTCCACCGGCATTTCCACCTTCAACCTCACCATAATATGTATGTTCTTCAGATTCCATAGCAGGAATTTCCGCACCACAGGCAGGACAGAAGCGCATTCCTTCATCCACCTTTTGTCCACATTTTACACAATATGCCATTTCTAATCCTCCAATCCCAGTATTTCCGCCAGAACTTCAATGATAATCTCATTCGTGCAGGATTTCACATATCCCATCATATGTAATGAAATTTCATTCTGTTTCTGTTCTTCCGTCAGTTCTTCGTTGTGCTCCGTTTCATGAATCAGCTGTACCAGCTGCGGAGTCAACTCCTCATAGGTCTCTATCGTTGTCTGCGTAACCATTTTTCGCAGATCATCTTTATTGGTTGGTACCATCTTCTATATCCTCCTCTATCCCAGATTCCGTATTTTGAAATCACGGCTTGCTTCTCTTTGCTGATCCTTTTTCGCAATATCCTGGCGCTTGTCATATAATTTCTTACCCTTTGCCAGACCAATCTCTATCTTAACCAGGCTGCCTTTGAAATACACCTTAAGCGGAATTACCGCGATTCCCTTTTCCTTCATTTTTCCAAGAAGCTTGTTGATTTCTCCTTTATGGAGCAAAAGCTTGCGGACTCTCAGCGGATCCTTATTGAAAATATTACCTTTTTCATAAGGGCTGATATGCATTCCGTAAATATATACTTCTCCATTTTCTATTCGGATAAATGATTCCTTGATACTGCACTTGCCCATACGGAGGGATTTCACCTCCGTACCGGCAAGAGAAATACCTGCCTCATAAGTCTCTAAGATAAAATAATCATGGTAAGCTTTCTTATTATTGGCGATCAGTTTTCCGCCACTATTCTTTGCCATAACTTAAGTCTCCTTTTCTATATAACCTGCAGTTATTGCTCTGATTCTGCAAATACAAAATCAACCGTTCTGGTCAGTCGGTCTGTTCCAATCACCTGGACGCGCACTGTCTGTCCCAGTTTATATACCTTATGGGTATGTTCACCAATCATCTCATAGTGCTCCTCATAATAATCATAATGATCGTCGTACATATTGGTAACATGAACCAGTCCTTCCACTGTATTGGGAAGTTCCACATATATTCCCCATTTTGTAATACCGGATATGACTCCTTCAAATTCTTCTCCAATATGGGCTTCCATATACTCCGCTTTCTTAAGCTTTATTGTCTCCCGCTCCGCTTCATCAGCACGGCGCTCTGTCTCACTGGCATGTTTGGTCACCTCGGGCAGAATGCTCTGATAGTGTTCTATCTTATCCTCATTCATACGTCCCCGCAGATTATCCTTGATAATTCTGTGAATCTGCAAATCCGGGTAACGCCGGATTGGAGACGTAAAATGCGTATAATATGGCGCCGCCAATCCGAAATGTCCTGTATTTTCCGGTGTATACTTTGCCTGTTTCATAGACCGAAGGGCGAGACGGCTGATTAACGTCTCCTCCGGACTTCCTTCCACTTTAGCAAGTAGCTTCTGCACCTCTTTTGGGCGGATTTCATTTACCCCGATATGCATGGTGTAACCAAAATTATTGATAAACGTAGCTAATTTTCGCATTTTCTCCTCATCGGGAGCTTCGTGGGTCCGATATACAAACGGCAATTCCTGCCAGTAATAATCCTCAGCCACAGTTTCATTTGCAATCAGCATAAATTCTTCTATTATTTTTGTCGCCACATTCCGGTCGTAAGGTTTGATCTCCAATGGTTTCCCGTTTTCATCCAGAACCATTTTACTCTCCGGAAAGTCAAAATTAATGCTTCCTCTCTGATGTCTTCTTGCCCGGAGGATTCCTGCCAGTTCTTCCATTAATTCAAACATCGGAACCAGTTTTTCATAACGCCCTATTTCATCCGGATCTCTGTCTTCCAGAATTTTCTTAACACTGGTATAAGTCATGCGTTCATTCACATGAATCACTGTCTCTGCAATTTCGTGGTCAATGACCACTCCTTTTTGATCAATGGTCATGATGCAGCTCAGAGCCAACCGGTCAACACCCGCATTCAGAGAACAGATGCCGTTAGATAACTTGTGTGGCAGCATGGGAATGACCCGATCTGCCAGATAAACGCTGGTTCCCCGGTTCAGTGCCTCACGATCCAGTGCACTTCTCTCCTGCACATAATTCGTCACATCCGCAATATGCACACCCAGCACATAATATTCTCCGTCTCTGGTCACAGACACTGCATCATCCAGATCTCTCGCATCCTCACCGTCAATCGTTACCATTTGCCAGTCTCTCAGATCCTTTCGTCCATACCGATCCGCCTCGCTGACTTCGTCCGGTGTCCGCTGTGCCTGATTCATGACTTTTTCCGGAAATTCTATCGGAAGATCATAATTTTTTACGATAGAAAGAATATCCACTCCCGGGTCATATACATGTCCCAGAATCTCCACTATTTTTCCCTCCGGTTTTCTTCCGTCCCCTCCATAGGATGTAAGCTCAGCAACCACCTTATGACCATCCACAGCTCCCATTGCTCTCTCCTGCGGAATAAAGACATCCTGAAGAAATCTCTGGTTATCCGGTATCACAAAACCATAGTTCTTATTCTTCTGAACCCGGTATAAACCAACCAGCTTTACCGTACCACGGGAAATAATACGAACCACCTTGCCCTCCTTTCGTTTCCCGTCCGGTTTACCTGTAATAGAGATTTCCACCGTATCTCCCTGAAACGCTCCACCGGTATCATCCTCATCTATAAAAATGTCCTCAGACTCACCCTCAACTGTTACGAAACCAAATCCTCTTGGATGTGCATGATATATTCCATTCAGCCTTTTTGCCTCTCCCTTACAATATTTTCCCTTTTTGGAAATACAGACCTTGCCTTCTTCTACAAGCGCATCCATAATTTCTTTTAATTCATTTTTCTGTTCTTTGGGAACCTGCAGCAAAACGGCAAGCTCCTTTAATTTCATCGGCACATAAATATCGTCACAGATAAATTCATATATAATCTTTTTTCTCTTCTCAAATGCCCCGTCCATTCTGCCACCTCCTCTATACACAAAGAGACACCCTTATTACAAGAGTGTCTCGCCATTTCCAAAAATACTTTTCTTACGCAAATACATTCAAGTTCAGTACTGCAGCCAGCACAATAAACAGAATTGCTAAAAACTTAGTAGATTTTACAAGCGTTCCTTCCATGGAACGTCCTTTATTCTGTCCCCAATAGGAATCTGCCATTCCTCCGATAGTTCCAAGTCCTGCAGACTTCCCTTCCTGTAATAATACGATCACTGTCAATGCGATACAGTCTATTGCAAATATAATCATTAATACCATCTTTAAAATTTCCACTTTTCACACCTCCTGCGGATAAACCAGTTATATTCTAGCACAGGGGCATGAAGATGGCAAGTAATTTTTTAACCTTTAAATGGATTCTTCTTAACCTTCAAATGGATTCTCATACTGCGCTGATTCACCAAGCTGTTCTTCGATTCTGAGAAGCCTGTTATATTTTGCGGTTCGCTCTGCCCGACACGGTGCTCCTGTCTTTATCTGCCCCGTATTAAAGGCAACTGCTATATCCGCAATCATTGTATCTTCAGTTTCACCGGAGCGGTGAGATACAATAGCCCTGTACCCTGCCTTCTGGGCAGCCTCTATGGCATCAAAAGCTTCGGTCAGGGTTCCTATCTGGTTTATTTTCACAAGAATTGCATTGGCCACACTGTGCTCAATTCCCTTTTTAAGTCTTCCTGTATTCGTGACAAAAAGATCATCTCCAACCAACTGCATCCGGCCTCCCAGCCTGACAGTGAGAAGTTCCCATCCATCCCAGTCCTCCTCATCCAGCGGATCCTCGATAGAAACGATTGGAAAATGCTCCGCCAGTTCTTCATAATAATCAATCAGTTCTTCAGCTGAACGAATGACCTTATGTCCATGCATCCGACCTTCACCCTCAAACACATATTTTTTAAAATTTTTCTCGAAAAGCTCTGAAGCAGCCACATCCAGCGCAATGACAATGTCTTTTCCCGGTCGATACCCTGCAATTTCCACCGCTTCCATAATAAATTTAAGTGCTTCTGCCGCATCCGGAAGATTCGGAGCAAATCCTCCTTCATCTCCCACCGCTGTTCCGAGTCCATGTCCCTTCAAAAGTGCCTTCAGTGAATGATATATTTCCGAACACATCCTCACTCCCTCTTTAAAACAGCAGGCTCCTGCCGGCATAATCATAAATTCCTGAATATCAATTGTATTATCTGCATGCTTTCCGCCATTCATAATATTCATCATGGGAACCGGCATCCGTTTCGCATGCGCTCCACCCAGATAGGAATACAGTGGGATTCCAAGGGCGCCGGCCGCTGCCCTGGCAGCTGCCATAGAAACGCCAAGAATGGCATTTGCCCCCAGATTTCTTTTATTTTCTGTTCCATCCATCCGGATAAGTGCCCGATCCAATTCAGCCTGGTCAAACACATTCATCCCCAGAATCGCCGGCGCGATCCGGGCATTTACATGGTCTACTGCCCGTTCTACCCCAAGCCCATTGTACCGGGGGCCCTGGTCCCGCAATTCTATCGCCTCGTATTTTCCTGTGGAAGCACCGGATGGCACACTGGCGCGTCCTAAACTATTTTCTCCTGCAAGAACTTCCACTTCTATAGTAGGATTCCCTCGGGAATCAAGAATTTCTCTGGCGTACACATCTGTAATTGGCAACTGATGATACATATATTTTCCCTCCTTATTGAGGGTAGTATATCCCAAATTCATGGCGAAAATGCACATTGGGGACGTAGCAAAGTGCACTTTGCTACGTCCCCAATTAACATTTGTGGTGTACCCTTTCGCATTTTGCCCTGTACCCACTTGCTCTTATCCAATTACCAATCCTTCATTTTTCATGACATCAATAACCTGATCTACATATTTTTCACACAATTCATCCGTTGCAGCTTCAACCATTACACGGATAACAGGCTCTGTCCCACTCTCACGAACCAGAATACGTCCGTCATCGCCAAGTGCCTCTGTAACCGCATTTACCGCTTTCACAACTTCTGGATTCTCTCTTGCAGTCTTCTTATCAGATACACGGACATTCTTCAGAAGCTGAGGATAAATCTTCACAGGCTCTGCAAGCTGTGCAAGACTCATCTTTTTCTCCAGCATAACTTCCATTACCATTAAGGATGTAAGGATTCCATCACCGGTTGTTGCATGCTTACTGAAAATAATGTGACCAGACTGCTCTCCGCCCAATGAGAAGTTATTGCGTACCATGTTTTCATACACATATTTATCTCCAACTGCAGTCTTTTCATACTTAAGTCCAACCTTATCACAGGCTTTGTATAATCCAAGATTGGACATGATCGTTGTTACGATGGTATCTCCGTTCAGGCGTCCGTTTTCTTTCAGATATTTTCCGCAGATATAGAGTATCAGATCACCGTCTACTACGTTGCCGTTCTCATCGACTGCGATACAGCGGTCTGCATCCCCATCAAATGCAAATGCCACATCCAGTTTTTTCTCTTTTACAAATTCCTGCAGAACTTCAATGTGAGTAGATCCACAGCCACGGTTGATATTGGTACCATCCGGTTCATTATTGATTACATATGTTTTTGCTCCCAGTGCATCGTATACACTCTTTGCAATCATGAATGCACTTCCGTTTGAGCAGTCCAGACCTACTTTCACGCCCTCAAAAGAACGGGTTGCCAGCGAAATCAAATAGCCGATATAACGGTTTCTTCCTGCTGCATAATCAGTTGTACGTCCGATATCCTCCTTCTTTGCCAGAGGAAGTTCTCCAATCTCACCATCAATATATGCCTCGATTTTTTCCTCAACCTCTGCTTCCAATTTATGTCCTTTTCCATTAATTACTTTAATTCCATTGTCATAAAACGGATTGTGGCTCGCAGAAATCATAATACCACAGTCAAAATTCTCTGTTCTTGTAACATAGGACACACTTGGAGTTGTAGTTACATGTAAAAGATATGCATCCGCACCAGAAGCGGTAAGACCGGCAACCAAAGCATACTCAAACATATAGCTGCTGCGTCTGGTGTCTTTACCGATTACGACTCTTGCCTTATGATCCTGTCCATAAAACCATCCCAGAAAACGGCCCACTTTAAATGCATGCTCAACAGTTAACACTTCGTTTGCTTCCCCACGGAAACCGTCAGTTCCAAAATACTTTCCCATAATTTTTCTCCTAACTACCATTCATTTGGCTTTTTGGCCGATTTTTTTGTACTTTCAGCCGCAAACATCTCTATTATTATATAATCTTTTTTTCTCCGACACAACTACTTTTGCAAAATCTCCCATTATTTACGTAAAATCAGATGAATGTTTATGCGAAAGAAGATTTCCATGGAAATTTTTTTGCTACACAAAATAACGGGGACGATCTTTCACGTCCCCGCATTTTGCCTGATTTTAATTATAATTAGTGGTGGAATAACCGGATTCCGGTAAATGCCATCACCATTCCGTATTTATTACATGTTGCGATTACATTATCATCTCTTACGGAACCGCCCGGCTGTGCAATAAATTTCACACCGCTCTTATGTGCACGTTCGATATTATCTCCAAATGGGAAGAACGCATCTGAACCCAATGCAACATTTTCCATCTTGTCAAGCCATTCTCTCTTTTCTTCTCTTGTGAATACTTCCGGTCTTACCTTGAAAGTATTTGCCCACACATCATCGCCCAGTACATCCATGTACTCTTCTCCAATGTACAGGTCAATTGCATTATCACGGTCTGCACGTCCGATTCCATCCTTGAACTGAAGCCCCAGCACCTTCGGTGACTGTCTTAACCACCAGTTGTCTGCCTTCTGTCCTGCAAGACGGGTACAGTGAATTCTGGACTGCTGTCCAGCTCCGATACCAATTGCCTGTCCATCTTTCACATAACATACAGAATTGGACTGCGTATATTTTAATGTGATCATAGCAATTGCCAGATCGATCTTCGCCTGATCTGTCATATCCTTATTATCTGTGACAATCTCATTAAAGAAATTCTCATCAATATTCAGCTCATTTCTTCCCTGCTCAAAGGTAATACCATACACTTCCTTGTGTTCCAGCGGTGCAGGTACATAATCCGGATCAATCTGGATTACATTGTAATTGCCTTTTTTCTTTGCCTTCAGAATCTCAAGAGCTTCCGGCTCATATCCCGGCGCAATCACACCATCAGACACCTCTCTTTTAATTAATTTGGCAGTGTCAACATCACATACATCAGACAGGGAAATAAAATCTCCAAAAGAGGACATTCTGTCTGCACCTCTTGCTCTTGCGTAAGCACATGCAAGCGGTGAAAGCTCTCCAAGATCATCTACCCAGTAAATCTTTGCCAGTGTCTCTGAAAGAGGAAGTCCTACTGCCGCACCGGCCGGTGATACATGCTTGAAGGAAGTTGCTGCCGGAAGTCCGGTAGCTTTCTTCAGTTCATTTACAAGCTGCCATCCGTTAAATGCATCCAGAAAGTTAATGTATCCCGGACGTCCATTCAACACCTGAATTGGCAGCTCACTTCCGTCTGCCATGTATATCTTTGACGGCTTCTGATTCGGGTTACATCCATATTTTAATTCTAATTCTTTCATTTTCTCTTCTCTCCTCACGCAATCTTTTACTACTTATTCTTATTAATGATCTTTGATTCGTATTTTCCGGTAGCAATGTCAATATAACGCACAAACAGAGATACCTTGTTATCTTCATTCAGGCTGTTCCAGAGTGTATCTGCAAATGCCTCCATGTCATCCGGAATTGCAATGAGCTTCGGCTCTCCTTCAAAACTCGGAAGCGGATTACCATCATGCATATATGTATGGATAAAATGACCCTCTCCTGCTGCCGCATTCTCATATGCGAATGTATAGCGATTACAACTATCCGGATTGCCGTTATTACTCTTTAAAATAGACATCGCATAACTGTATTTTCCATTCTCCACATGCATAACACCGGAAATGCGAGGCGTGTAGTTTGGTCCGTCCGGCTCAAATTCACGGCTTCTTAAGGACTGTTCAAATGTCATCTGTCTGTCCATACCTTCATAAATAGTGTCTGTCTGATCTCCATTGGTTACAATCGTCTTATTTCCAAGCACACGAACAGGTGCATAAATAATCAAACTGGGATCTGTCAGCTTGGACTCATCAAATGCCTGCGTACGAATTCCTTCTCCATCCTCCACAAAAATACGGTTTCTGCTGTTTTCACTTCTTCCCATAATGAAATATGCAGTCACTGCTTTTGTTCCATCCGCACTTCTTCCGATAATAATTCCTCTTCCCGGATAGGAGTTCTCCTGCAGTTCTTTTTCAATCTTTAACATTTCCATGAATCATTCTCCTTTTTTCAATATTTTTCCCACTTCTTTTTTATTATATATAAAAAAAAACTCTTTTTCCACCCCAAAAACAGGATTATAAAACATTTCTCAACAAATTACATGCGAAAAACCCCCGACACCTCTTTTGGTACGGGGGTTTTTCACACTTACGAAAGGGTTAAGCCTATCGGGGTTTCCCTGTGGCTCCATACAAAATACAACCGCCAGCATCGATCAAATACTCCTGCTACCTCTATTTTATCTGAATTTCATCCGGAAAATGGATACTATTTTTTAAAAAAGTGTACTTTTTTAATCTTTTCTCTTAGATATTTATTTTTCGATATTCCGACGGGCTCATTCCTGTCTCTGCACGAAATACTCTGCTCATATACTTTGCGTTCGAAAATCCTACTTCTGTCGCAATTTGATTTATCGACATATCTGAAAGCAATAAAAGAGATTTAATTTTTCCAATACGAAGCGCACGTATAATTTCCGTAAAATTCTTCCCGGTTTCTATTTTTATCTGCGAGCTCAAATACTCCTCTGATACACTGAGTTCCCGTGCAATCTCCTCTAGGGTAATTCCCTGATGATAATATTCTTTAATCATACCCTCAGCTCTCTTTACCAAAAGAGTTGTCGTTTTTTTCTCCTTTTCCACCGATGACTCCAGAATCGTCCCAAAGCAGGACCAGATTCCTTCCTCCATCTCTTCCCATGTCACTGCAGTCATAGCTGCTTTAATTAAACCTCGAGCAGAAACTTCCTCCCTGATATTTCCACATTCCTTTGCCAGGTGAAGGAAGGCATATCCATATCTTAAATATGCTTCTTTGATAGTTTCCGGAGACTTACACTTTTGCTGAGCAACCTTTTCAAATTCACGGATACATTTTAGCAATGATTTTCTGTCCCCCGCAGCGATGGCCTGCTTTGCTCTGTTCGTAAAATCCAGCGAGTACGGGAACTGTTCTTCCTGCGGAGGAGGCAACTCATCATAACATATTAGAGTATCCATTCCCCGTATCAACACATAATCCAATTTTTCATATAATTCCAGGTTGCTTTTCTGGCATTCCTTTAGATTTGCACAAAAGTTCAATCCCATTGCAGCCCGACGCCTTGTCCTGAGCGCCAGCATAGGCGCAATCGTCTTCTTCAGATAGTCTTTCACTTTCTCCTGGCTTTTCATAGAAAAAAGAACAGCCAGAACCATTCTGTGTTTTGGCACATCCAATGCACAGATTTTAAAAAGTCTGCTGTTCTCTCCTGTGCTTTTCAGACTTTCACAGACTGTCTGCTGATATGTATCATAATACCTTCCCAGACGCACTATAAAAATCCCTACGGGCTCATCCATTCTATAGCCATACTGTCTCCAGAGAAGTCGTTTAATAAACTCTCTTTGATCCACATGTCCGGACAGAGCCGCCCTGATAACTCTGTCCAGTGAATACAAGCCTTTTTCCCAATTATCAGCTCTCTGCTCCAGAAGTGCAATCGCATATAGCAGTTCCTCATTTCGGAATGGCTTTAGAAGATAATAATCCACTCCCAAAATAATTGCCTCTCTCGCACAGGAGAAGTCCTGGCAGGAAGTTACCACAATAACTCTGGAAATATTATCTTCCTCCCGTAAACGTCGGAGCATTGTCAGTCCATCTATCCCCGGCATCTGAAGCTCCGTAATTACCAGTTCCGGCCGTTCTCTTCGTACTGTCTCAAATCCGGATACACCATCATCTGCTTCTGCAATAATATTCCATCCGTTTTCTTCCTCTAAACTTTCCCGTATTTGCTGCCGTACCCCCACATCATTTACAACAATCACAATCCTCATATATTTTATTCCATCTCATGAGCATATAATTTGCCTTCATCACTAATCAGAATCGTTCCTACACCTGCCACACTGAAAAACTCCAGAAGCAGCGCATGTTCGATTCTTCCATCCAGAATATGTACGCGGTTTACTCCTTCTCCCGTTGCTTTTAATCCTCGCTTCACGATAGGCATTACGCCTTCAGTCACCCATCCATCCTCCAGCATCTTACAGACCTCCGGAACTGTCAGCCTGCTGTATACTTCTGTCCTCTCTTCGTCTTTCCAGATTCCTCTGTGAGATGACAAATATACAAGCTTATCCGCCTGCAACTTCACAGCTACTTCAAGAGCCGCATCCTTGGGATCGATTTCCACGTCCTCATTATCAATATCATTAGGTACGATAACCGGAATATATCCGTTGTCCAAAATCATATGAAGGGTATGAAGATCTATACCACAAATACCGATTGCCTTCGTCCCGCAAAGCTCCAGTAACTTGGCAACACGCTTATTTTCACGAAATTTGTCTACACCCATAGGTGTGTCATGGACTACCACCGGCAGCATGCCCACCGTTTTTAACAACGCGATATCCTGCATCAGTTGCTGTTCGTCCACCGGACTCAAATATTTGCGGCATCCATATTCAATTACTACTACTTTATGGTTAAAATCCCTGATATATGGCAGAGCGTCAATCAGTATCTCCGCCTTGTGCTCTACAAAATCTAATAATTTCTGTTCCATTTTCTCTTCCCTTCCTAGTTAAAAACGGCGAATAGTATCTTCCTCACTTTCACCGGTATTTTCTATTGAACGTATCTCAACATAATACCCTGCCTGATCGTTTATTTTAACATAAACTCTGTCACCTACTTTATGTCCCAGAATTGCCTTTCCGATTGGTGATTCAATACTGATTTTTCCATTTAAAGAACTACCTCTGACCGATGTGACCAGCTTGAATTTTTCTGTTTCCTCTTCATCCTCAAAGTAAACTTCCACCGTCTTATTGATTCCAACTTCATTTTCCGCCGATTCATCCGATACAATCTCCGCCGTTTTCAGCATACGTTCCAGATAGCGAATCCTGCTCTCATTCTGGTTCTTGTCCTTCTTAGCAGCATGATATTCAAAGTTTTCACTCAAGTCTCCATGAGCCCTTGCTTCTTTTACCGCTTCAATGGCCTTTTTCCTCACAACCAGCTTTCGGTATTCAATCTCCTCCTCTATTTTATTAACATCACTTTGAGTCAACTGTTCTCTCACTAATATCCGCTTCCTTCTCTTATTTTAATTCTATCTTAATGCTTCAAGTATAACATAAAATCTGCTGATTTGCATAAAAAAGTGGATCTGGCAAAATTATTTGCCAGACCCATCCTTTCGTAAGCATTTATCTAGTTCAATTCTTTACATCCCAGGAAGTCACTCATTATCCAGTATAATTATCTTACAGCATAAGCTTTCTTCCAATTTGTGTTTACAGTATGATTTGCTGTTTTGTTTACTTTTGTAATTGTTGTCATTCCGGAAGTCAGTGCCTCTGCTACATTCCAGAAAAATGTTACTATATTAAATGCTCCTGCTGCTACGATTAATGATGCTGCAATTGTTGCTAATACTGTCATAATTCTCACCTCATAAGATTGTTAAATTTTTGTTTATCTCGTTTCTGAGTGTATTCTATCATGACAGTTAAAAAACGTAAATGCTCACAAATCACAAATATTTTCAGCATTCCGCTCTTTTATTGTTAATTATTTATCATGCATTTTTCGATTTTGACATATTGCACAATTTTATCCGTTTTTCCCTCGATAAATCTACTTGAAATTTATTAAAACATCACAAATTTCGCTTTTTGTTCCTACTCTCATATTCGGTCCGAATACTCCGATTCCGGAAGTAACGATGTTGTGCATGCTTCCTTTTTGTAAATATCCACATGGATTTTCCCAAAAGAGATGAATCGTAAGATTCCCCGGGAACATCTGGCCATCATGCGTATGTCCACAAAGATCCACATCCACACCGGCATCTGCAAGTTCCTGAAGTTCTCTCGGTTCGTGATCGATTACCAGTACCGGCAGGTCTTTATCCAGATCAGAAGTAATCTCTTCAGGCGACTTTCGTGTCGTGATTCCCCGTCCCGGTCGCTCATAGTCCGGCCTTCCATAAAGATAAAACGCATCATCAATCAGTACTCCTTCATCTCTAAGCAGACAAATTCCCGCCTTTTCCAGGAATTCATCCATACGGGGATCGCTCATCTTATTCTCTTTTCCCGAAAATGTAAATCCCGCCAGTATTTTTTCTTCTATATCATGATTTCCGTAACATGCATATACTCCATAACGGCTCTTCATGCCTGATAAAATTTCTATCAGCTTATCCGGATTGTCCAGTGCTTCATATTCATTATCAAAAATATCTCCGGCAATTACAATTATGTCAGGTTCAAGTGCATTGACTTTCTCAACCATCTGTTCCATATGCCAGGTTCCGATACTGTAACCAAGATGAAGATCTGCAATCAGCGCCACCCTGAGCGACTGAAGATCACCGGCTTTCTTTTCAACCTTCACTTCATATTTCGTAGTATGAATATTCCGGGCTCCATATATTCCGGCAACACTGAATCCTGCAACGACCAGGATACAGATCGTTCCCATTACTACAAATCCTTTCCGGGAAAACAGTACCTCTTTACCCGGAAAATCATTTTTTTTCAAAATCATTCTGATAACATCCACGATCGCTATCGTCAACAGAATGTACAGCACCGTTCCCAGCCAGTAATTACTGATCCGCTTTATCAGGCGCTGCAGCCCTGAAGTCGGCATCAAAAATGCAGTCAAAAGACTCAGTGCAATAAATCCGTATACAATGCATATTGCCACTCTAACCCATGTTCTTTGAAACAAATGATGGCATGCCCCCATATAACGGATACCCCAGCGCAAAATATACAAACAAAAAATAATGTAAAGGGGAGCTAAAAATATTGCTATCACAGCCTCATCACCTCCTGACGCTCATGCTGTATTTCAATACATGCCCCCTTATAATCCGTAATTCCCTTTCCTACATTCGGATGCTTCTTAGAATATGCAGAATCCGCCCCAAAGCAAAGAATCAGGACAACACACAACGGAACGAGTATCTTATACGGAATTTTCCGCAGAAAATTATCCAGGAGGGGCGCTGTCAGGTACATGATTGCCATTCCTCCCAGTCCGAATACCAGTAATCCCTCTCCACAGATACGTCCATGGAGATTCAGAAAATAGCCACTGTAGTCCCACCATTTTTGTCCGTTATGGGTTATTTCCAAATAATATGCACTGAAATACTCTATGAATCCACACAGTATAATAGTCATTATAAAGGCTCCCAACGGATGCCTCCGAAACTTATACAGTATTGTCAGGATCAGCACCGCCCCAGCTCCGTAAATCGGAAGCCAGGGTCCGTGCATAATACCACGGTTTACAAATTCTCCATCTGTAATCAAATGCAGACTTACCTCCCACAGCCAGCCTACAAAAGAATATATGAAGAACAGCAAAATCAGAGTGGAAACAGAATAGTGTCTCAAATAATGAATCTGCTCTACCCTTCCGTTTTTCATCTTTTCCGGAAGTACAGACAGACGGCTCGGATAAATATTTCCTTTTACAACTTCTTTTGTATAAAGGATTTTCAGCTGACGCTCCTGCCCCGAACGAAATCGTTCTTCATCGTCACGGTTAAAAATAGTAATTCCAAATATCTCTGCCAGGAACGCTCTGATTCCCTTAAGCGGCGGCTTTTCTACCGGCATTTCCATAAGCTTAATCACATCATTATACTCCCGTTTCAACAGCTCTTCATCTGCTTTTTCAAAAAGATATCTGTCATTAAGAAGTTCACTTCCCGGAATTTCTTTTTCTTTTGACACAGCTCTGATCTCTGCATAATACTCCGCAAAGGAAGCCATTCTATAAGAATTAAGGAAAAAGATATCCGAAAGTCCGGACGTCACAACTCCAAGCAGTTTCCACGGAATAAACGAACATTCGAAAACAAAGCATTCCCACTTATGCCCATCCATCATTTTTCTGGACAGAGTAATCGCATCTCTCCACCTGATATCCGGGTTTTCCGCAACTATGTATGGCACCATATAATATGAGTATTTTTTTACTACAATCCCGACGATCGTCAGACACCAAAAACCATATAGAAGCGTAGTCATAAACATTGTCATGGACACCCTACACCATCTACGAACCCTGAGAAATACAAGAAATCTCTGTATGGGAATTTTATTATAAATTCGTCCCTCCAGAAAAATTCTTCTGGATACCGCCTGATACATATTCACAAAAAAGAACCATCCACAGAACCAGATCAGAAGTGCCAGTATAATAAAGAGTGCCAGCACTACATTCTGAGACGCTCCGATTCCTCTCGCCGCGCTTATCATACTGACCAGAAAAGAACCTGAAGTAATTCCATTTACAATGCCCGCAAGCACCCCGCGGCTTCTTCCAAGCATCGGGTTCGTAATGCCTTCTTTTGTTTTTTCAACTTCCCCCTGCGTCAATTGAGAAGAGATTTCCTTTCCTCCCTGAATATCTCCATCCAGGGCATTAATAAGTGCATCCGCCATGGTTGCCTCATAGGCACCGGTAGTTCCACCTGTAGAAACATCTGTACCTGTTTCCTCCGCCTGCTGCGTATCATATTGCTTCACGAGATTTAGTGATTCTCCAAACTCCGAACCAACAAAAGCCGCGATAAGACATGCTGCCAAAAATATACCGTAATGCTTTTTCACAGCCTGTCTGGCCCTTTTCTTCATTTCTTTTCTTGTCATCATCTGTCTGTTCCCCCCTTATCTGATGTACGGTTCATATTCTGGTTTAACCTGGAAATTCATTAATATAGTAACACAAAAATATCTCTTATTATAGTTTTCTTGATAAATATACCCATTTTTTCAAAAAAAGAACGGCATCAGCCTTTTGCCAATGCCGTCATTTTCCGTCTGTTACTAAACAGCTACTTTTTTACCATGTACGTGAGCTCAGTTCTTTAAACTGTGCAACTGTTGAAACATGTGCATTCAGACCACCATCCACAGTTACAACCTGTCCTGTGAAATAGCTGCTCTCATCAGATGCCAGATATACACACATATGACCGATATCTTCCGGACATCCATAACGATTTACCATAATATTGCTGGTGAAAATGTCTTTTAATGCCTGTGGAACATTTGCCTCGTTCTGTGGGGTAACAATAAGACCCGGACGAACACAGTTGCAGCGGATGTTCTTCTTACCATACTGTAAAGCAGTATATTTCGTCAGCATATCAACGCCGGCTTTAGCACATGCATAAGCAGTTGATCCAAGGTCTCCTCCGCAGGAAGCCATAGAACCGATGTTAATAATAGAACCGCCATTCTCATTTTTCTCCATATATGGAAGCACGCTCTTAACAGCATAGAATGTACCACGCATATCACTCTCGAAAATAGCATCCCACATCTCTAATGTAAGCTCATCTACACGACCATCTTTCAGTGCTACGTTAGCTGCATTATTTACCAGAATGTCGATCTTACCATATTTCTCATATGTATCAGCAATAAGCTTGTCTGTACTTGACACATCTGTAATGTCCATAAAATGATAGGAAGCCTCTCCGCCTTCTGCCACAATACTGTCAACTACTTCCTGACCTTTCGCTTCTCTTCTTCCGCAAATTACTACTTTAGCGCCCTCTGCTGCAAATAATCTGGCAATTCCGATTCCGATTCCACTGGTTGATCCTGTAACGATAGCTACTTTTCCTTTTAATCTGTCCATAATAAATTTACCTCCTTCATGTCCAAAAACGACACTCCGACAGAAGCGAGTGTCTCAAAAAGACCGTTAATATAACTATACATCAGCTTTTCAAATAAATCAATATGTATAAAATGAACAAAGTATAAACTCCCGAATTTCTATATACAAATATTTTTTCACATATTATAATAAAGTCAACAATAGAAAGTGCGTATTTTTAACAAGAAAGAGGTGTAATGATGTTACATGAAGTAAAATTTAAATCCTTCAACGAACGCGACGATGTATATGGCTGGATATACGTTCCGGCTGCCAAACCAAAAGGAATTGTCCAGATCATCCACGGATTCGGTGAGCATTCCAGAAGATATCTGCACATGATCGTAAAATTCCTGGATGCCGGATATATTGTAGCAGCAGATGATCATGTCGGACACGGAAAAACTGCTCTCGAGAACGATACCTGGGGTGACTGGGGTGACAAAGGACCACATACTATGATGGAAGACGAGCACACCCTGAAAGAACTGGTATGCAAAAAATATCCGGATCTCCCCTATTTTCTTTTCGGCCACAGCATGGGATCTTTTATTACAAGAGATTATATCTCAAAATATGGAGACGGGCTTGCCGGTGCTGTAATTTGCGGAACAACCGGTGTATTCCGTGGTGCGGCTGATGCACAGGCGGGACTTGAGAAAATAGTTGCAGAAGGAAAAGGTAAAGAATCCGACCCGGAATTCGTCGGAGCTCTCCTCGGCTGGATGTGTGAGCGATGCGGTGAAGTAAGTATCGGAAACGAATGGATTTGTGCTGATCCGTATGTACAGCGCGACCACGCAGAGGATCCATTCGATGCATTTACGAAACCAACCAACAATCAGGCCATGCTTTATTTTACTCAAATGATGGAGTTTATTCGCGGAACCGAATGGGCTCAGAAAGTGCCGACTTCTCTTCCGATCTATAACATAGCCGGCGATCAGGATCCTGTAGGTGAGTATGGTCTCGGCGTTTGCGAAGTTACCAACTGGCTCGTCCAGACAGGTCACACCGTTAAGACAAAACTGTATTCCGGATATCGCCATGAAATTCACAACTATGCAGATATTAAAGATGAGGTAGAAGACGGAATCGTTGCCTTTATGAATAGTATTACAGAAGCATAGATATTTCACACAAAAAGAGAGCTGCTTTTCTCTGAACACATCACGCTGATGATTTCTCAGAAAATGCAGTTCTCTTTATTTCTTATTCAAACCACGCCACTGCCCGAATCGGCGAACCGTCACAATTATCCAAGCTCAACGGATAACAGCTAAACCAAAAAAGGTCTTCTCCACACTGGTCCAGATGACATAGATTTTCTATATTTACAATTTCTTTCTCATAAAATAATTTCTTGTGGCGTGTCAGATTTTCATCTGAAATCGGATCAAGCCCGATCACATCAAACCCAATCCCTTTATAATCACCTTCAAGGATCAGTTTCATCACATCATCGTCAATACATGGATAATCTCCGAAATACTCATCCGTCCCCCAATATTTGTCCCATCCAAGATTGAAGAGAAGGAAATCGGCCTTTTTCACCTTGTCACCATAAGGTTTCATCTGCTCCATAGTGATAGCTTCCCCGTCCTTCAGACTGCGGCAGTCAATCACCAGTGCTTTTCCTATAAACTGTTCCGAAGGAAACTGATCTAACGTCGTTCTTCCCGGATAAAGATGTGCCGGCGGATCCATGTGGGTGCCGGTATGCGTAAACATGGAGATTTTAGTCTCCTTAAATCCATTTTTTTCATAAGTATTTGCCGATTCGAATTTCGGTGGTTCCGTTCCCGGATATACCGGCATGTTCTCTGTAATTAAATGGGTTAAATCTATAACTTTCATAATACGTTCTATCTTTAAGCAATTTTTTCCTTTACATTTTCTAATTCATATAGCATATCTGGATCCAAATCTAAACATTTGCTTTCATCTCTGGTTCCAGTGACATCCCAAGCCAATGAATCATTTAATATTGTGCATGCATTCATAAAAAAATCTATATCCTTTAATCGTTCAAAACCCTTTTTTTCTAAGAGATGACTTGCATCATAACAAACTATTTTTCCATCTTCATAATATTCAATCCCTCTGTGTGAACTACTCGGTAATTAAATTACCAAGCATCTGATATGCGCTCCTTGCGGAGCGTAGATTCAGGGTGCGTCCATAACACCTTTACTGCTACCTCTTTCAGGTTACACAGCTACTTTTATTACTTCTACCTGATTTAGCCCGGATACGGGCATAATGATCCTTTTACAGGATATATCCCCATATTTTCTCAGGATATTATACGCCCCTACAGCATCAGCATTATATATCTGCTTTTCTTTCACATATAGCCCGCGGTATCTACGGTTCTTTTTCTGCGCATATTCTTTCGATAC
Source organism: Sporofaciens sp. SGI.106 (assembly GCF_050314255.1). NCBI lineage: Bacteria > Bacillati > Bacillota > Clostridia > Lachnospirales > Lachnospiraceae > Sporofaciens > Sporofaciens sp. SGI.106. Next base: position 718 of record NZ_JBNPMZ010000024.1, on the reverse strand, counting down.
TTTCTCAGATGTGGGAGGACATTGGCTGCTGTATCCCTCCTCCTGTCTGATTAGACTGATTCCTCGCATATGCAGTTTATATTCCAACATATGATATATTTTTTCATACGGAAGACCATGCAGTTTCTGATTCGTCTTTTTTCCAAGGTTGCTCACTTTTCTGATCCCTTTTATATCCCCGATCACAACACTATGGATCCCATTCTTCTCACAATATCCAGCAATATAATTGGTCATCTTATGCAGGTAATCCTTCACGCTGTTTTTCTTTTTCTCATACAATCTCAGGATATGCCTGGAAGGTTTCGGATACCTGACCCCTGATGAGGCCTGTACCCTTCCCCATTGTGACTGGACTCTTGCAATCTCTTTGTCATATCTTTGTGTAATCTGGAGATATTTCCGCCCAACTATAAAGCATTTCCCTCTGTTATCATAGCAGGTCATAAGATTATGGAGCCCCACATCAATTGAAAGATATCGTCCATTATCTTCCTGTCTTTCTACTTCCGGAATTTCAAAAATGATGATCACTCTACTTGTTCCATCTTTCCGGGGAGGATAGAGTCTGATCTGCTTTATATGATCCATGTCCCGGAAAATCTTATTTTCCAGATAAAGATAGTTTTCATGGATATCATACTCCGATTTCATATACCCTTTCAGCTGTTTTGAAAGGCTAAGCCTTACTTTCTCCGATCCCTTTTCATGGGCGATC
>NZ_JBNPMZ010000023.1:0-46342 GCF_050314255.1 Sporofaciens sp. SGI.106 | reverse complement strand
CTCATTTATTCCATTATACGCTATTTCAGCAATGAAATCAAAATAGATGCAACGAGTTTTTCATTTGTTTACAACTCACGATTGGAGGTAAGTCCATGAAACCGATCTTATTCCCGGAGGGGCAGAAAGACTTCTCGACAAATGGTCTTGGACGCCTCCCGGATGCGATTTCCTGCAAGGTGACTGAAGAACGCAACGGTCAGTATGAGCTCCACATGGAGTATCCCATCGACGGTCAGCTCATGGAGGAAATCAAGTATTCCCGCATCATCTATGCCACCCCTGCGGATGGCAAACGTCCGCAGCCTTTCCGCATTTACCGCATCACCAAGCCGCTGTCCGGTGTGGTGGAGATTGATGCGGAACACATCAGCTACCAGATGAGCCATATCCCGGTGATGCCCTTTACGGCAAACGGTATGGACCCTGCCTTTGAGGGGCTGAAAACCAACTCCGCAGAGGACAACCCCTTCACCATAGAGAAAGAGGGCGGGTTTGGCACGGCGCTTGCCAATACCTTCAAGGTATCCGAACCCGGCAACCTCCGGGCGCTTCTGTTCGGGCAGGAGGGGTCCGTCATTGACACCTTCGGTGGAGAGTGGGAGTTTGACCACTTTGCCGCCATTCTCCACAAGAGCCGTGGTAAGGACAATGGCGTGACCATCCGCTACGGCAAGAACCTCACTGACCTCAAGCAGGAGGAGAACATCCAGAACACCTACACCGGCATCTGTCCTTTTTGGAAGGGTCAGGATGAGAACGGTGCGGATGTTGTGGTGTATCTGCCGGAAAAGGTGCTGCACTCCACCTCCGCAGCCAACTACCCGTACCAGAGAACCAAGGTCGTAGACTTTTCTTCTGACTTTCAGACTGCCCCTACGGCGGAGGAACTTCGGGCAAAGGGAGAAAAATATATTGAAAACAATGACATCGGCACCCCCACAGTGAGCCTGGATGTGTCATTCATCGCGCTGCATCAGACCCAGGAATACGCCGACATGACCCGCATCTACCACATCAATCTGTGTGATACGGTGACGGTCCTATTCCCGCTGCTCGATGTCAGCACCAAGGCCAAGGTAGTCAAAACGGTCTACAATGTGCTGCTTGATCGTTATGACAGCATCACCATCGGTGCGGTACAAAGCTACCTGTCCGCGACCCTTGCCGCATCCCAGGAGAAGGCGGTGGAAAAAGCGGTCGCCATATCCAGTTCTGCGGCCAGCGCGGACTATGTGACCAAGGCCACCTTCAATGCCTTATCCGGCGCGGTTGGCAATGCCCAGCGGGATATTTATCACCTGCAGGACTTCCAGAACGCCATTACCGGTGTGGCTGGCGGCTATGTGGTTATCACGATTGACGAAAACAAGCAGACGGATTGCCTGTATATCCTGATCGACTCGCCGGTCCTGTCTGCCGCGAAGAAGGTGTACCGCTGGAATGAGTCCGGCTTGTGCTACACCAGCGGCGGCATCGAAAAGGGAACCTGGGTGAAGATTCTGAATCCGGATGGCAAGGTGAACGCTGAAACGCTCCTTGGAATCCTTGCGGATGCTGCGGGAAAGAACAACTGGAATCTTACGACGGGCGAAATGAACCTGTCCGCTGAGTCCACCTTTGGGGGCAAGACGCTGGAAATTATGGTGGGGGAACTGATGCCGGATGTGTCCGAAGCACTGAATACGGCGCTCACCTCCTACGATGAAGGGCTTAATCAGGCAAAGGTCCTTGCAAAGCTCCAAAACGGAGACACCGGCTTTTACCTTGGCGCAGATGGACTGCTCCATATGCTGCCGGAACGGGTGGTAACGGATGGAGCCAATGTACCGGTCGCCTATCTGCCCACCACCATCGTGGATGGTGCAGTCACAAGCTACACGCAAGTGCGGGTAGTCAACGGTATCCTCTATCCACCGCTGGAAACAGAGCCTGATCCGGGAACCGGTGAAGGAACTACTGGCGAAACAGGAAGCACAGACAATACAGAAAATAGCGCAGAGGAGGTATCCTGATGGCTTCAACCAATATGCTCACGATGGCAATCTATCTGGACCCGACTCCGGGTGGGGTGGCTCCTGAGCTGCATCTGAAGGAAGGCGCAAGCAGTGTGCAGGCAGACCTTTACATTCTGGACGCTTCCTCATTTGTGGATGCCACGCAGAAAGACTGTGTGATTCGGGGAATCCGACCGGATGGCAGTGAGCTTTACAGAAGGCTCTACACGGGTGTCTTTGACACAAGACTTCGGATACATCTCTATCAAGGGGATGTGAAGGAGCTGGCGAAGGTGGCAGGAACCTACCGATGCACACTGACGCTGCTGGACACCAACGTACACCCAACCAGAGACCAATATATGAATCATAATTTCGTGACCGTACTTCCATTTACGGTCGTTGTTCATGAGAATGCAAGGAGGGACGAGAATGCTTAAAAGAACCTATGAATTGGATATGGTGCCGGGCGGCATTCCGCTCTCCATCCATCTGTCGCAGTACGATTCCGATGTGCTGCTGGTTTTCCAGCTGTATGCCAGCCAGGGTACGTTGGCCATCCCGGAAACCGGTGTGACGGCCCAGATTCGCGGCACCAAACTGGATGGCAACGGCATCTCGGCTGCGTGTACCTTTGAGGTTATCGACTCTGTGCCTACCGTTACAGCGCAGATGACCAAGCAGATGACCGCCATTTCCGGTAAGAACACCTTCGAGCTGGTGCTTACTGCCACAAGCGGTTCCTCGGAGTACAGCCTGCCCAGCGCCAACTTCTACCTGGAAGTGGAACGTGCCGCGCTGGACTACGACACCCTGGAATCCAAGTCAGAGATCAAGGAGATTCAGGAAATCCTCGCAGATGCAGACAGCATCATTGAAGCACTCCAGGTTTCCAAGGAGACCCAGGAGAAGATGGCCCAGCTCACCCAGCGGGCTGAAGATGCTGCCGCTGGCGCAGAGGAGGATGCCCAGACCGCTTCCCAGGCAAAGGAAGATGCGGTTGCCGCAAAGAATACTGCGGTTCAGACGGTGACCGGCTTTAACGATACGGTGAACAGCGCCACAGAAGCTGCGGTCAAGACACTCCAGGATGAAGGTGCCGCCCAGATCGAAGGCATCCAAAATGCCGGAGCTGGTATGGAGGAGTATGCCGCCGGTGTGGTAGATGCTGCAAAGCAGGAGATCAACGGAGCAAAGAACACAGCCGTTGAAAGCGTGGAGAATGCCGGAACCGCTGCGGTTGAAGAAGTGAATAGCACCAAGGATGCCGCCATGGAGACCATCTCCAAAGCCGCTGAGGAAGTTTCCAAGATCAAGACCGAAGCTGATACCACCGCAGCCATGGCAGTCCAACAGGCCAATGCCGCCATGAATGAAGTTGCCGCTGTGCAGAACACGGTCAATGAAGTGAAGTCCGGCTATGAAGCGATGGAAGCGATCCTCGGCACCAAGGTGGACGGCGGCTATGTGGAGAACGATTCCCTGTATCTGACCTCCAATGGAGAAGTGGTCGCCGGTCCTTTCACCGGGTTTGGCGGCTCTGGTACTGGCGGTGGTGGAGGCGGTTCCACCAATAATGCGGTACTTACGGTCACCAATGCCACCGGCTGGGTGTCAAGCACCATCGCATCCGGCGCATCCTGCGCTCTGTCCATCGAATGGAGCTCCATTGAGGATGGGCTGTCTACCGGCAACGGCTCCCTCACCATCAAGGTGGGCGGCGTGGTCAAGGCCATTCTGGATGTCGCGCAGGGTGTAGTGACCACCGATGTGAGCGAATACCTCTCAGCTGGCAGTAATTCCATCCAACTTCAGGTCATGGATTCCTATGGCAACAGCCGGGTGAAGAACTTCACCGTGACGGTGGTGGAGCTTTCCCTCACCAGTTCCTTTGATGATTCCACGGTGCAAAGCGGCATCCTGGCATTCCCTTACACCCCGTATGGCGCGGTCACCAAGACAGTGCATTTTGTACTGGATGGCGTGGAGCAGGAAACGGTCAGCACTTCCATCACCGGAAGACAGCAGACCTATATCATCCCGGCGCAAAGCCACGGAGCCCATACGCTGCGGGTGTATTTTGAAGCCACCATCAATGGAAATCTGGTCCGCTCCAACGAGCTCTATTATGAGATTATCTGGCTTGAGACCTTAAACCAAACTCCGGTGATTGGTTCAAGCTTCCATGAGACAAACATCATGCAGTATACCACCGTCACCATTCCCTATATCGTCTACAGCCCTTCTTCCCAGATGAGTGATGTGGTCATCAAGGTAGGCGAACGAGTGGTCAGCGAGATTACGGTGGACAGAAGTAAGCAGATATTCTCCTACCGTGTGAACAATGCGGGTGAAGTCACCATTACCATTTCCACGGGTGCTGTTTCCAAGACCATCACCCTATCCGTTACTGCCGCTCAGATTGATGTGTCTGCGGAAACGGAGAACCTGGGTCTGTATCTTTCCTCTGCTTCCCGATCCAACAAGGAAGCCAACCCTGCGGTGTGGACCTTTGGAGATATTGCGGCTGAATTCCACAATTTTAACTGGGCATCGGATGGCTGGCAGATGGACGAGGATGGCATCACGGCTCTTCGCCTGTTTGGCGATGCAAGGCTGACCATTCCCTATAAACCCTTCTCCCAGGACTTCCGTACCACCGGCAAGACCATCGAGATTGAGTTCGCAGCCCGAGATGTGCTGGATTACGATGCGGTGATTCTCTCCTGCCTGAACGGTGGCCGTGGTATTTCCCTGACTGCCCAGACCTGTATGCTCACCTCTGAGCAGAGTTCCATCTCCATGCAGTTCAAGGAAGAGGAACACGTCCGTGTGGGCTTTGTGGTGGAGAAACGCTCCGGCTTCCGTAGAATCTACTGCTATATCAATGGCGTGATGAGCGGTGTGGTGCAGTACCCGGCAGACGATGACTTCTCCCAGGTCATTCCGGCAGATATCACCATCGGAAGCAGCAAGTGTACCATGGACCTCTACTGCATCCGGGTGTACGACAATGACCTGACCTCCAAGCAGATGGAAGATAACTGGATCGCGGACACCCAGGACGGGGGATTGCTGCTGGACAGATATAACCGCAACAACGTCCGGGATGCCTACGGCAACGTGGTAATCTCCATGCTTCCGTCTGATTTGCCGTATCTGATTCTGGAATGCGCCGAGCTGCCCCAGTACAAGGGCGACAAGAAGACCTGTTCCGGGCAGTATGTTGACCCGCTGCATCCGGAGAAGTGCTTCACCTTTGAGGGCGCACAGATTGATGTACAGGGCACATCCTCCCAGTACTATGAGCGCAAGAACTACAAGATCAAGTTCAAGAAAGGCTTTATCCTTACGAACGGAACGGTTATCAATGGGTATCAGATGCGGGAGGATTCCTTTGCGACCAATGTGTTCTGTATGAAGGCCGATGTGGCGTCCTCCGAGGGTGCGAATAATGTGGAACTGGTACGTCTCTACAACGATGCCTGCCCATATAAAACCCCGGCGCAGAAAAAGGATGCGCAGGTGCGTCAGGGCATCGACGGCTTCCCAATCGTCATCTTCTGGCGCAATACCGAAACGGATGCTACGTCCTTCCTTGGAAAGTACAACTTCAACAACGACAAGAGCACTTCTGAGGTATTCGGCTTTGCCGATGGGGATGAATCCTGGGAAATCCTCAACAACACAAGTGACCGTGTCCTTTGGAAGAGCGCCGACTTCACCGGGACCGACTGGCTCAATGACTTTGAAGCCCGATACCCGGACACCGACCCGGCATACACCGATGCTACCCAACTGGCAGAGTTCGCAGCCTGGATGGTAAGCGTTGACCCGGAACAGGCAACGGGTGAAGCACTGGAAACCCCTGTGACCATTGTGGATGGGGAGAAAAGCACGACCTATACCACCGACAATGCGGCCTACCGCAAGGCAAAGTTTCGAGCAGAACTCAGTAACTTCGTGGAGCTGGATTCGGCTCTTTTTTATTACCTGTTCACCGAGCTTTTCCTGATGGTGGACTCCCGCGCAAAGAACATGTTCCCGTCCTTTATGGGTACGGAGATTCGCAAGGAGGATGCAAATGAATAAGAAGATCGTATTTCTGCCCTACGACATGGATACCGCGATTGGGATCAACAACGAAGGCTCCCTTGTGTTCTCCTACAATCTGGAGGACATCGATCAGACCGAAGGCGGTGCTGACATCTACAACGGTCAGCAGTCTGTACTCTGGAAAAACCTGCGGGAGATGTTCCCGGAAGAGCTGAGGGCCATGTATCAGACCCTTCGCTCCACCGGAGTGATCTCCTATGACAAGATCGAGAAGGCATTTGAGGAGCATCAGGCCAAGTGGCCGGAAGCCATCTTCAACGAGGATGCCTGGTTCAAATATCTCGCACCCCTTGAAGAGAAGGGTTCTGCGGCTTATCTTGCGATGCTTCTTGGCTCCAAGGCCGAGCAGAGAAAGTGGTGGCTGTATAACCGTTTCCGGTATATCGACTCCAAGTACAATGCCGGTGACTCTCTGACCGATGTCATTACCCTGCGTGGCTATGCCAAGTCCGACATCACCATCACCCCTTATGCCGATGTGTATGCCACAGTGAAATATGGTTCCTATCTGGTGCAGACCAGAGCAGAGAGAAACAAGTCCTATGTCATGGAGTGCCCCCTCGACAATGTGAATGATACGGAAATCTATATTTATTCCGCATCTCAGCTTGCCGATGTGGGCGATCTTTCTGCACTTCGTGTGGGCTATGCGGAGTTTGTCTACGCCACCAAGCTGCAGCAGCTGATCCTGGGCAACCCCTCCCAGTATTACACCAACGGCAATCTTCAGACGCTGTATCTGGGCAAGAACAAGCTGCTGAAGAAGCTGGATGTGCGCAACTGCACCGGCCTTGGAACCGGGGATCAGAAAACCGTGGATTTGTCCGGCTGCACGGGCATTGAAGAGGTGTATTTCGATGGCACCAAGATCACCGGTGTGACGCTGCCCAACGGCGGTGTGCTCCGAGTGCTGCATCTGCCGTCCACCATCACCTCGCTTATCATCCGCAACCAGAATGCCCTGACGGACTTTACCTGTCCGTCCCTTTCCAGCATCTCGACCTTGTGGCTTGAGAACGTGGGCAGCACGGTGGACACCAAGGCAATCCTGGAATCCCTGGGAACCGGTGCCCGTGTTCGTCTGTTTGGATTCCGGTGGGAGCTGGAACAGGCCAGTGAAATCTCAGATATGTTCGATATCCTGGATGACATGCGCGGCATCGACCAAAATGGCGACAATATGCCCACCGCCCAGGTGTACGGCACGATCTATGTCCCGAACATCACCGGCGACATCCTCGCCCATGCAAAGGACAGGTATCCTGACATCGCCATCACCTATGACCATGTATCGGCAGTGCTGACCTTTAAGGACAATGACGGAAGTGTGCTTGCAACAGAGACCATCCTGGATGGAGCAGACCCGACGATGACCCCGGCAATGGGCGACAAGGAAGATGGCCGGTATTACTATACCTTCCTGGGCTGGGGCAAGGTGCAGGACGGTGAAGTGGATGATAACGCGCTGAAGAACATCCAGGCAGACACGGTTGTGTACGCCATCTATGCGCTGGAGGAAAAGGTGTTCACGGTGCGCTTCTTCAATGGAACCGAGCTGCTTGCCACCTACAGCAATGTGGCTTATGGCTCCACCATCGAATACGACGAGATTCCTGTCTACAACGGTGTGGGAAATCCCGGTGATTATGTCTTCACCGGATGGAGCGTCCTGCCGGAGAACATCACCTCCAATATGGACTGCTATGCCGAGTATCAGTTTGTGGGTCTGTACTTCAGACAGCTGATGAACGGCACACTTCTGGCCTATGACGATACGGATAATCTGGAAACCATCGCAGACTATGCCTTTGCCGGTAACAGAAGCCTTGTGTCTGTCAACATGCCGATGCTCACTGCCATCCCTGAAAACTGTTTCAGGGGTTGTTCGGCCCTTTCCGAGATCAATCTCCCGAAGGTGCTGGCTACAAACGAGTACTCCTTCTATTATTGTGAATCCATCGAGCGCATCAAGCTTCCGGAGCTCACCATCATGAATGAAGGAACCTGCTTCCAGAACCTGACTGCATTGAAGGTACTGAGGCTTCCGAAGAACACCTCGTCTTTGGCAGGCAACAAGATTTTTGCCTGTAATGCTCTTGAACTGCTTGACCTGGGCCTGGTCACTGAAATTGGCGCAAATATCAACAGTTCTTCCTCCTGGGCAAAGCTGACCACTCTGATTTTGAGGAACGAGACCACTGTGGTCACCCCATACAGCACTACGGTCTTTAGCGCAAGCAGTCCGCTCGGTAAGGGTGAGGGTAAGATTCTGGTGCCGAGGTCTATGGTTGCATCCTATAAGGCGGACAGTACCTGGGGCGCATACACAGCAGAAATTTATGCCATCGAGGACTACCCGGAGCTGGCAGAGTAAGGAGGAAATGACAAATGGCGAATACGATGACAAGTTATACGGATGCCCAGATCATGAAGGCCCTTCTGACCAAGGACTTCTCCGGCATCGGTCGGGAGTTTGTGGATGATGTGATCACCAGTGTGAAGGTTGGCGCATTTACGGGAGCACAGAACCTTGACAAGGTGTCTCTTCCTTCTGTGAAGGAGGTGCACTACTGCGCCTTTCAGAATGCGGCCATCACAACGCTGGACTTGCCTTGGGGCGAACTGGAAGCCATTGGCTTCAGTGCCTTTGCCGGGGCAAGTGGACTGCCGCAAAACCCGGTGTTTTCCAAACTTACTGCACTCAGCAATGGTGCTTTTGCCGGGACAAGCGATAAGAAGAATACGGATCTTCGGACAATCTCCTTACCGCTATGGACTGGAAGCTCCTTTAGTGAGGGCAGTGGTTTTTCCAATTCGACTGGAGGAATCTTTGCCTATTGCACGGCTCTTACAAGTGTATCGGCACCGGAGCTTCAGTCACTTCCCACCCAGATGCTTTACTACTGCCAGGCTCTTGAAGAGGTTGTTTTCCCAAAGGTCAGCACCGTGAACAGCGGTGCCTTCAACTATTGCAGCAACCTGAAGAAGATTGACCTGGGCGGAGCCATTACCAGGCTCGGTTCGGCGTTCATGGCCAACGCAAGCAAGGTGACCGCCCTGATTCTTCGAGGGGTGACCACGGTTCCGACGCTTGGAAGCACGACGTTTAACAGTACCGCTGTCAAAAGTGGCAATTGTTATGTGTATGTGCCGAAAGCGCTGGAAGCTACCTTCAAGGTCGCAAGCAACTGGAGCACTTATGCATCCCAGATTCGGGCCATTGAGGATTACCCGGATATCTGCGGAAGCTAAATAAACCAAATCGCTCAAAAGAGCAGGAAGGAGTTCCTATGACAATCACTGAGGTTTTCGAGAAAATCACGGCAGGGGAGATGGCAGGGTGGGCATTGGCGGCATTGTTCGTCCTATTGTCCTTGATCCAGGTCAGCCCCATCAAGCTGAACCCCTGGGACAACATCTTCGCCTGGATCGGCAAGAAGATGAATGGGTCCACAGAGAAAAGGCTGCAAGAGGTGGAGAAGCAGGTGTCCGATATGTGGATCAACAACCACCGGCAGTGTATTCTCACCTTTGCCCGGGAGTGCCGCTCGGATATCAGCCACAGCTCCGATGAATGGAGCAATGTCCTGAATGTGGCTGAGGAATACGAGAAGTATGTGGAGGAAAAGCGTATCACCAACGGCATCATCAACCAGGACACCCAATATCTGCGGAAACTCTATCAGGAGCTTTCCATGGAGCACAAGTTTTGAGAACGCATCAGTTTTGAGAAAAGCACGACTTTCGGGCCGTGTTTTTTATTTTGCCGGGCCAGGCGATAAATGGCAGAAAGAAGGTACTTGTATGAAGAAGATTGATTGGGTCCGTAAGCTGACCAGCCGCAAGTTCTGGCTGTCCATCGCGTCCTTTGTCGCCATGCTGATGGTGGCGCTGGGCCAGCCCGAGGCAACCGCAACCCAGGTCACTTCCCTCATCATGGCCGGTGCGACCGTCATCGGTTACGTCATCGGTGAGGGCCTGGCTGATTCCGGCAACGCTGGAACCGGTGAGGAGGAAACCAAGGAAGGGGAGTAACCTTCCTGTCATTGGAGATTGGGGGAGTAGCATCCCCCTTTTTCCACACGTTATGGAGAACACGTTGAAAACCTAAGGAGGAACCTATGGCTACGAAAAAGACTTATACCGTCATGAAAGACGGCGAGGAAATCGAAAAGCTGACCACCCTGACCGCTGCCAAGAAGCTGGCGGATACGGAGGGCGCGGAGGTTTTCTGTGATGGCGAGTGCATCTACAAGGGCGAGGTCAAGGACGCGCCTGAGACGGTAATTGTCCATGCCGACCCTGTTGTGGCTGAGAAGCCCAAGCAGCCCGAAGTCACGGAACCGGAAACGGAGCGGTATCGCCTGAAGGCACTGATGAACGTCAGGAAGAAGCCTTCCCTGGATGCTGACATTCTGAGCACCAAACCGGAAAGTACGGTGGTCCGTGTGCTTGCTGTGGAGAACGGCTGGCTGCATCTGATCGATGGCAGCTTCATCCTCTTTGAGGACGGCAAGTACGCGGAGAAACTCTGATAACTGGTTCGTTTTGCATCGCTTTCATAGCGGTGCTTTTTTGTTAGGAGGTAATGCCATGAAATTGGTCGAGAGTATTTTGACAAAGAACCCTTGTTACACTGCAGGAAGAAAGATCACGGTTAAGGGCCTGATGCTTCACAGCGTCGGTTGTCCCCAGCCGAAGGCATCTGTGTTCGTAAACGGCTGGAACAGCGCATCCTACGACCGGGCATGTGTTCACGGCTTCATTGATGCCCTGGACGGTACGATTTATCAGACTCTTCCCTGGAACCATCGCGGCTGGCATGCGGGCGGCGCTGCCAACAACACCCACATCGGTGTGGAGATGTGCGAACCTGCCTGTATCAAGTACACCGGTGGTGCGTCCTTCACCTGCTCCGATACCGCAACGGCAAAGGCCTGTGCGACCCGCACCTATGAAGCAGCGGTGGAGCTGTTTGCCATGCTGTGCCAGAAGTACAATCTGAATCCGCTGGCAGACGGTGTGATTATTTCCCACAGGGAAGGTCACACGAGAGGTGTCGCATCCAACCATGGAGACCCGGATCATCTCTGGCGGCAGTTGGGCATGAGCTACTCCATGGACACCTTCCGCAAGGCAGTCAAGGACAAGATGTCCGGCGCAACTACGGAGGAGAAGCCCCAGGAGGTCGCTAAGACCCAGGGCACGGCATTTCTGAACCTCTCCACAGCAGATGCAGTGGCGAAGATCGGCAAGCTGTGTCAGACGGATATGAAAACCTCCGGTATCCTGGCATCCATTTCTGCGGCGCAGTTTATCCTGGAATCCGGCTACGGCAAGAGCGAACTGGCACAGAAGGCCAATAACTGCTTTGGTATGAAGTGTTCGCTGTCCGGCAACACCTGGTCTGGCTCCACCTGGGATGGCAAGAGCAAGCACACCATTGAGACCCAGGAGGAGTATACGGCAGGGGAGTTCACCACCATCACGGCGGATTTTCGCAAGTACGCCTGTGTAGAGGATTCCATTGCAGACCACTCCGCTTACCTGCTGGGTGCTAAGAACGGCAGCAAGCTCCGCTACGATGGCCTGAAGGGATGCACCGACTACAAGAAAGCCGCACAGATCATCAAGGACGGCGGGTATGCTACCAACTCCACCTATGTGGAGAAGCTCTGTAATATCATCGAGAAATACAATCTCACGCAGTATGATATGGCAGCAGCCCAGCCGGATACGGGGAATGATTCTGTGTCCAGTTTCCCGGCCACTCCGTTCAAGGTCCGTGTCCTGATCGATGACCTTAACTACCGCAGTCTGCCTTCTATGGATGGTGCAGTAAGGGGCCAGACCGGCAAGGGTGTGTTCACCATCACCAAGGTCACGGATGGCTGGGGCAAGCTCAAATCCGGCGCTGGCTGGATTTATCTGGGCAACCCGTCCTACTGCACGGTGCAGGGCGCGGCTTCTGCGGTCCCTGAGCAGAGCACCACTCCCGAGCAGAGCACCACTCCCGAACAGCCCACGGCATCCAACCTTCCCTACAAGGTGAGGGTCAGTGTTTCCGACCTCAACATCCGAAAAGGTCCCGGCACGAACTACAGCAAGACCGGCAGGTTCACCGGCAAGGGCGTGTTCACCATCGTTGAGGAAGCGGATGGCCAGGGCGCGTCCAAGTGGGGCTTGCTTAAGGCTTATGCGGGTAAGCGTAACGGTTGGATTGCGCTGGATCACACGAGTAAGGTGTAAATCAAGACAGCGAAGAACACGGATTTTAGCGGTAGTATAACCTATCAATTCCAGTAAAATCACAGCATAATCTGAACAATTATAGCCTCGTATCTTCTCCACTAATTCTACGGTATATGTTCCCATATGGACTTGCTATGTGTAACACATGACGGTAAGATGGGAGCAACCTAAGAACAGGAGGTGTGAAAAGATGCGAGGCTATTTCAATTTACAGGCGAAAAAGAAAGTAAGATTGCTGCGGATGGATAGAAGTGCTCCGCAGATTTCCCCAAAAACTAACTACAGAATGTGTCTGACACTCGGTGTAACAGCCGGGTGTCTTTTTTTACCCCTTGTCAGGTCGATAGATGAATGGACAAGGTGGGTCGGGAAGGAGGAACCGATATGAAGAAAGTCACGATGGAAGTGAAAAACCAGAAGGCAAAGGCGGATAAGTCAAAGGCGACTCGGGTTGCGGCTTATTGCCGTGTGAGCACCCTGATGGAGGAGCAGGAGCTTTCCTACGAATCCCAGTGCGCCTACTACGAGAACCTGATTGAGAGCAGAGAGAACATGGAGCTTGTGGGGATTTACGGCGACCAGGGATTTTCCGGGCTCCACGCTGAAAAGCGACCGGAGTTCCAGCGACTGATTGCGGATTGTACCGATGGCAAGGTAGACCTTGTGATGGTGAAGTCCATCAGCCGGTTTTCGAGAAACACCATCGACTGCCAGAAGTACCTGAATCTTTTGAAAGAGCATGGGGTGACGGTCTACTTTGAAAAGGAAGGGCTGTACAGCAACGACCCTCAGTGTGAACTGATTCTGAAACTTCTTGCTGCGGCGGCGCAGGAGGAATCCAACAGCATCTCCCAGACCATCAAGTGGGCCAATGAAAAGAACTGCGAAAGCGGGTACCCCACAAGGACTTGCTGCTATGGATATGTAAAGGCGAAAAGGCATACCGGGGAGAAGCACATCTGGGTGATTGATGAGGAGAAAGCGAAGCGCATCCGCCTGATGTTTGAACTGGCCGATAAGGGCCAAAACGCACGCGAAATCGCCAAATCCCTCCGCGAGTACGAGGAAGAGCATGGCGTTACCGCCAGATGGACCGCCAGCAATGTGAGATCCCGACTTCAAAATGAAGCTTACAAGGGCGACCTGCTGACAGGGAAAACGTACTCACCCGACATCCTCAGCGGGAAGCGTATGAAGAACAATGGACAGAGCCCTCAGTATTATATTGAGGAACATCACGAACCCATTGTCAGCCCGGCACTTTTTGATAGAGTGCAACGGAATATCAAGAAATATAGGAGGATAGGCGTATGAGACAGCAGAATGACCAGGTGGTTGAATCCACCATCGCCAAGGGGGTTAGCGTTATCCGCGCATCTGGAAGACCCAGAAAAAGCATCAAGCTCCCGGAAAAGAAGAAACTTCGTGTGGCTGCGTACTGCCGGGTAAGTAAGGATATCGAAGTACAGGAATCCAGCCTGGATACCCAGATGGAAACTTATGACCGCCTGATTTCCCAGCATCCGGATTGGGAGCTGGTCGAGATTTACGCGGACAAGGGCAGAACCGGCACCAGCACCAAGAAGCGTGTCGCATTCCAAAGAATGCTGCAGGATGCACAGGACGGCAAGATTGACAAGATTCTGGTGAAGTCCATTTCCCGTTTTTGCCGGAACACGGTGGACATGCTCAGTACAGTTCGGGAACTGCGGGACCTTGGTGTTGGGGTGGTTTTCGAGAAGGAGAACCTGGACACCACCAGTGTTGAATCGGAGCTGCTGCTCACGGTTTACGCAGCCTTCGCCCAGGAGGAATCCCTCTCCATCAGCGAGAACATGAGAGGCGGCATTCGCCAGCGTTTCAAGCTGGGCATCCCCAAGGTCAGCCAGGTCTACGGTTACGACAACCTTGAACGCGGGGTACTTAGCGTCAACGAGGAGAAGGCAGCTGTCGTGAGGAAAATATACCAGATGTACCTGGATGGAACATCTACCATAGAAATTGCAGACGCTCTGAACGAGCTGAATGTACCTCCGCCTATTGAATCCAGCGGACAGTGGTACCCCAATTCGGTGAAATGCATCATTCGGAATGAAAAATATGTGGGTGATTCCCTGATGCAGAAGTATTACACGTCAAGCCATCTGGAGCACGACTCCACCCCCAATAAGGACCTTGTGGTTGATCAGTATTACAAGGAAAATACCCACCCCGCCATTGTGGCGAGGGATGTGTATGAGGATGCCAATCTAATTCTGATGATGCGGGATATGAAAAGGGGAGGCAATACGTACCCTTACTACGGCAGGCTCCTTTGCCCCCACTGCGGTAAGCCGATGGTTAAGGTAAAAACTGGACGAGGGAAGAACCCCAGCTGCTGGATTTGTGGTGGGGATGGAGAAGCCGGAACCTATGTAGAACGGACGGATTGCCCGGTTTATTGGGTGAAAGAGCCCTACCTTTCCAATGCTGTGATTGGCGCGATGATGAGTTTGGATGCAGAGGGGCTGGACGAAGCTAATCGCAAAAATGTCGAATGGGTGCAAGAGCAGCTGAGAAGGTGGCCTTCGGTTGAGTTTGGCTACCTGAAGCGCCTGGTGGACCACATCACCTTCGATGGCTGGGATACCTTGAAGGTTGTGTGGGTCTGGGGAGAAGAGAGTAAAGTTCATTACCGTGTTGACCGGGTTTCGGATTATCCCGACCCGACCATCACGGAAGTGGATGGAAAGCTGCGCATTGGCCCTTTCCGCGTAGGTGGACACAGGTTGGATAACATTATTAATGCCGTTGAGGCTTTTCGGGAGGTGATCTTGGATACTCGGATTATTCCGGACAACAGCCAGAGGTTTTCCTGCCCACCGTTTATAGTGCGCTGGGAGTAAAGTTCGATAATGGATGAGTGTGGTGCAGATAACTTAGGAAGGAGATTCATAATATGAGAGTAAGAAAGGTATGCTCAGAGCGAGAACAGCGTAAACTGAATGTCGCGGCCTATGCACGTGTCAGCACCCTTTCCGAGGAACAGGATGAGTCTTTTGAAACGCAGGTGGAATACTACACCACGCTGATCAGCAACACTGAAGCCTGGAACCTTGTGGACATCTACGCAGACCACGGTAAATCCGGGCTTTCTGCGGATAAGCGCCCGGGGTTTCAACGCATGTTCCGAGATGCGATGGCGGGAAAGATTGACAAGATTCTTGTAAAGTCGATTTCCCGGTTTGGAAGAAACAGTCTGGAAGCAGAAACCTATGTCCACAAGCTGAAGGAGAAGGGGGTGGAAGTGTTCTTCGAGCGGGAGGGCATTTCCTCCTTCAACCCCCAATCGGATATGGTTTTCAGTTTCCTTGCTGCGGTAACCCAGGAGGAATCCAAGTCCATCAGCCAGAACATTCGGTGGACCTACGAGAAGCTGGCAGAGAAAGGAATCCGGCATCTTGGAAATAATCGGGTCCTTGGCTATGACGAGATTGACGGTGTCCTCACACCGAATAAGGACGCATGGGCGATACAGTTTATTTTCGAGGAATACGCCAAGGGGAAGTCGATAAGAAAGATTGCGGGTGAGCTGGAACAGCAGGGGTTCAAGACTCTGCGCGGATGCAATAGGCTTAGCGTTTCAGTAATCGAAGGGATTCTCCGAAACGAGATTTATAAAGGTGACCGTCAGATACAGAAAGCACCCCATGTTGATTTACTCACGCACAGACCTGAACCGGGTGCAGAGTATAAAACGTACTACCTGGAAGCCGACCACGAGGGCATCGTGAGCAGAGAGCTGTGGGAGAAGGTTCAGGAGGTCCTTGCAACACCGAAAAAGATACGCTCCAATAAGAACTCCCATTTTCTGAAAGGGAAAGTGATCTGCGGGGATTGCGGCAAGCCCTATGTGAGAAACAGCAGAAGGAATGCTAAGGGTGATTACAAAACCTGGGATTGCAAAGGCCGCAAGGGCGGGGGTGACTGTAGAAATATCATTTTGAAGGAAGAACGACTGCTTGAGTTGATTGAGAATAAGTTAGGTGCTTCCGATGAAGAAACCTGCGCCAGAATCGAGCAGATTTTTGTTTTCAGGGATGGTCGGATTGAGATTAGGATGCGGGATTGACAATAGAATCGGGTTTGTTCAAAGAAAATTTACGATTGGGTGATTTCTGGTCGTTGAATAAATAAGAGGAATGTGGTAAAATTATGACACAATAGGAGTAGTATACACTCCTGTTTGGAATGGGGTGATGGACATTGGGCCAGAAAGATATTGCAGAAAAAATACTTGAGGCTTACAACGACGTTTTCTCTGATATTGTTAATGTACTGCTGTTTAATGGGGATCAAATTCTAAAAGAAAACGAACTTGAAGACCAAGCTCCCAGATCAGCATACAAGGCTGATGGGAAGTACAGAGAGATTGAAAGAGACGTAGCAAAACGTTGGAAAAACAAAAATATACGATTGGCGTGCATTGGACTGGAAAATCAGACAGAGCCAGACGCAGATATGCCGTTACGGATAATGGGATATGATGGTGCTGAGTACCGGGCACAGCTGAATAATGAGAACCAAAGAGAACGATATCCCGTTATCACATTGGTTTTATACTATGGGTATGATAAACACTGGGATAAGCCACTTTCTTTACTTGAAAGGTTAGATGTCCCGGAAAAGTTTAGTGTTAACTTTGCAAAAAAGTTACACTAAAAACCTCTAGGGCTTCAAAAACGTCATGACTTCATCCAGACTTTTGCCACTTTGCAGGTAGGCTTCCATGATCTCCTCGGATTCGATCTGACGCTTCTGCTCCTGTAGATCTTTGAGTTTGTCTGCGAGCTTGTTGTATCGGTCTTGAATCTTGGTCATTTCAGCTTCTGTTTTGCTGATTTCCGATTCAATTGTTGCTGTCGATTTCTTCCGCGCCATTGTCACTTTCCTCCGTATTCATTAGAGATTTGCTTGAAGCCAGAAGCTTACTGATTTCATTAGCACTATCAAGGATGCTGTCCTCGTCGAGCCCAAACGAACTTAGGATTATTTTCTGTGTTCTGGTAACGGCGTGGTCGAGTTTATATATACCGCCATTTCTGCGGACCATTTCGATTTTTTCAAGCTCTCGAATCGCTGCAGGAACTGTCAGGTACTTATACCTCGACTCCATCTTTATCACCTGCTCTTTCAGCAGATTATAGATCCGGTTGCGCACGATAAGGGCAATGAATTCAATAAAAATTCTTGAGGAGGTGCTCTGCGCAGAGGGCGTCCGTTCGCTTCTTGCTCCGATAAAAGTTTTGTCAGACCGGAACAGCTTTTCGGAAATGTCCCTGCCCTTATACTGGATGAGGGCCTGTGCAGCGGGCATCTTTTCAGAAGTTATGATACAGAAGTAGCCGCAGAGCTTCAGCTCCCTTTCAATAACTTCGGATTTTTCCTCTGCACCCTGGAAAATCCCTTTTCTGTCATAGTGCAGATGGAAGTAGGTCTGATAGGTTTTGCCAAACTTTTCATCCCTTCCTACACGTCGTTCAAGGAACTGACGCATTTTTTCAATCATCTGTTCCAGACGCTCCCTTTCGGCAGCCTGTCTGGACGGACTGTAATAAATGTGGAAATACCGGTCCCTGGTGTCATCCTCAAAAAGACGGGATTTCACAGTGGTTCCGTATTCCCTGTATGCGCGGATCAGGTCAGACCGGTTGGTTTCAAATGATCCCTGCACTTCAAGAACCAGTGAGGATACAAGCGCCTTTCGGCCCTTGCACATGATAATGAATGTATATCCATTCCTATCGATGTACTGGATATTTTCTTTGCTAAAGTATCCACGGTCCAGGATGAAACCGATCTTCTCGTATCCGTAATCGATCACCTTATCGACCATGAAGGTGAACTCAGAAACATCAGTGACCGATCCAGAATACTCTTCATAGAAGAGTGGGACCCGGTTGGTCTTGTCCATCGCTATGGAAAGGTTGAATACCGGCAGGCCTTTGTCATCCTTAGCTTTGCCGAATTCAACGATATCAACTTCTCCGGCCTGACTATTCTTGTTTGTGGAATCATAGGAAATGTAGATCCTTTCCTTATGATTCCGGTTCCGATTCCAGTCATCCAGGAAGTTGATACACTGATCTTTCGTGATGGAATTCAGGAATCTGCTGACCTTGGAATCGCTGTAGATCTTCATCTTATCCGAGAAAAGCGGATGGGTGAAGGCGTAATCAGGATAGTACTGACCAGCATTCTCTTCATCAATGATCAGGTATGCCACAAGATCAAGGAGAAGACCGGTATCTTTTCCGAACCGCTTCTGCAGCATAGGCCAAAGCTTGTACTCATCAATCGCCTTTTGAACGATGATACATGCCCCGATCTTAAGACAGCAGCTTCGGTAGGCATACGGAAGCACCTCTGGAATCTCTGCATCCGGGAAGTAGAGTTGAAACTTCTCGTTAGGATACATGAGAGTTTCATCCGTAGCGGACTGCTTCCCGACAATGGAGCGTTGCGGTATGGAATAACGTTTGTCTTTGTTATACTCGCTTCCGTATTGATAGAGTACATAGACATTTTCACCTTTTCTTTTGGTGATGATTTTGCCTTTTACAACCGGAATTTTAACCGTCATATTGAGATACATGGCATCCTTTCATTTAGTGTAACTGTTACACTAAATATATCAGGATTTCTGTATCAATTCAAGCCTACAAATGGCGGAATTACGTGGCTTTTGAAGTTTTTTATGGTCGAGTAGAACATTTAGTGGAACTCGCCTGCAAAGTTAACATTTAGGCCGTATGTGAATGACTACAAGGTAAATCTGTTTGAAATTGCATATCTTAGTAGGGAACAGGCTAAGCTGTTTAAGAGTGACTTTCGAGTTGTGGCGGACTACTTCGTACAGATGCAAACAACCGGGACTTATATTGGAAGCCCGGAAGAGTTAGTCCATGTTCAGGAAACATTAAGTCTCATGTCAATCATGACAGGGGATCATCGATTTGAAGCTGTACTGTCTGATGATGACAGATCGAAAGGAGTAGTGATTAAAACTATGTGTGATGTTCTTGACAGAATTGAGGAAAAAGGCCGCATGGAAGGCCGCATGGAAGGCCGTATGGAAGAAAAGAAAGAGATTGCAATAAATCTGCATTCTATGAATATGAAGGATACCGATATTGCTAATGTGGTAAAGGTTTCACTTGATGTTGTGAGGAAATGGCTGGGGACTGCACCGGCATAAAATCGATTCTCAAACCTGTTTCGCATAGAGACGGAAGGAGGTCGAACCATCGTGTGTAGAGCAATTGAAACCTATGGAGGAGTAGTATACACTCTTATTGAAATTGTGATAAAAAAGAAGTATCACATGACACTTAATGACATATAATAGAAGTGAATTGTTCTGCACAGGGAATTACCTTACAAGGAGGTGCAAGTATGGCTACCTCAAGCATTTTTGCAAATGTAAAAATTACAGATCCGCGCAAAGCAGAGGCCTTCATTAACGCTTTGGATGCAGCAGCAAATGCCCCAAAGAAAGATGCAAAGGTGCCTACAAATTCTTTGGTCACAGATGCAGAAAAAATAAAGATGATGATGGCTAAGAGGAAAAAGAAATGAGTTTGTTTAACACCGTAAATATTGTTAGATTTGGCGGATATAATCGGGGAGGAAGAGGTACAGAGCATCCTCTCCGATTTTTCTTGCGAAAAGAATATGGAAATCGAGGTGTTCGTAAGAAAGATCGCTTTTGATTTTTCAAAAAAGAAGATGTCTGTTACATATCTTGTTTTCAATGAAGATACAGAATTGGCCGCCATATTTGCCCTTACACATAAAGCGGTTCAAATAGGCAATGACGGGCTTTCAAAAACGGCCAAAAAGAAAATGCAGAGATTTGCTCAGCTTGACGAAGAAAGCAACGCATATGTGATTTCAGCTTTTCTTATAGCTCAATTCGGAAAGAATTCTGGATACCACGGAGAGCCTCTATCCGGAAACCATCTGATGAGTATCGTTGAGGATGTTTTAGTTCAGTATTATAAAGAAAATCCGGAAGGAGTGGGTAAAATGTGTGAGGCAATGGATAGAATTGCAGAAAAAAGAGCGGTGGAAGCCAGAATTGAAAATGCTTTAAAAATGATAGCCAGAGGGAAGCTGACTCTGGAAGAGATTGCTGAAGACTCAGGCCTTTCCCTTGAGAAGGTGAAGGAACTGGCGGATAAGAGGACAGCGTAAACACAGAGCCTGCCAGGTTGCTGAAGACGAGCGGCTTGGTGGGCTTTTTTGTTATATATGGCTTGTGCTTTCTTATCACGCCCTTATCTTGCTCTGTTGCTCTTTTTTTATCCAATGGAGAATATTTCTCTTGCTATGTGCAAAGAATTCATTTATCCTCTGCGGTAAGGCCGCATAAAGCGGTTATACCACATAACGCAAGGAGAATCAAAATGGAACGACTACGAAACATAAATCTCAGTAACTACTCTTTTTCAATTCAAGAACAACCTGTCCTCGCTTTGATCAAGCAATACCTTTGCCTGACTGATGAACCCATCAAAGCGATTGATGCGGCTTTGAGTTCGAGGGCTGGACTGGAGTTCCTGATCGAGAGGGCAAAAGCCGCCGTGGAAATCAAAGACGAGTATTCACATGATATCAAGAAAGCACTGGCTCATATAGTTCTGCCGCTAGATTGCGAAAAGTGTGCGCGTATATATCAGGATAGGCTTGTGCCATTCCTAGAGGATTGCCGGAAGGAATTAGAGAAAAATTAGTTGAGTGAAAAGCCTCTGTGTTCCGTTATTAGTGGAGTAGGCGGGGAATCATCCCTACTGCTCCTGTGATAACGCGTCACAGGGGCTTTTATTATCAGAGTAGGGATTTGATATATATGCTCATATTATTAGAAAGTATACCACAGACATGAAACCCGCGTATATCACAGACAGCACCCTCAGAGTTACACTGGAGTGCTACCTGCGACCTACGCGGGCCTCTTTGATTTGTGTTACTAGATTCCCAATCTGTACAAGACAGTCTTCATATGCTTCACTTATCTCAAGTGAAAAAATATATGCAAAGTAGGTCTATAACGTCATAACAAGAAAACCGAATAAAAAAAGAAAAGTCCAGTAGACTACACATCAGATGTAGTCCGCTGGGCTTTTTCGCGTTCCGGCCTGTTTTCCATGGATTAATTTCTGGAGCTGAACTTTAGTTAAATTGCATAAAAACTATACATATTTCAGTATGGAGATTTAGTGACCTTGTATGGTTAGTCCCTAATCATCTATCAACCGTAAAAAAGTACCAATCCACACCCTCCATAATGCACCCGTATTCGTTATTATTCACTACTTTTCACCCATCCAACCTCAATACTACCACTCTACACCAGAGTGGTGAGGAGAAAAGAGGGGTTGGGGAGAAAAAGAGAGTGGCAGCGAGAGGGAAAAAGGAGTGGAAATGAGGATGCGGAGGAGAAAAAGAGGTGTAGAGAAGGTTAGAGAGGTGCATATCGACACCAATCCCTAATCATCTATCGACCCTCACTTTCACCTCCAATGCCTAATCATCTATCGACCTGAGAAAAATACCTGCTTCTCAACTACATACCCTAATTATCTGTCTACCTAACAATTTCGCCAATTTTACTACTCACTTTTTGGTGAGTATGACGGTGCGGGAGGGGTGGAAAAGGAGTGTGGAAAACACTCCAAACCAGGGTGATATGGAGAAAAAAGAGGTGCATGTAGGGGTGAATCCCTAATCATCTGTCTACCCATCCCTACTACTACATCTCACTTCCGCTCAACCACAAAACCACTCCACAAAACAGTGTGGGAATAAGGAAAGAGGAAGTGTGGAAATGGAGCAGATGAGAAGTGGTGAGATGGTGTGTGGATTAGGTTAAGTAGTTGAAAAGGGATATATGACCACACCGATGGTGTGGATAAGAGCAGATAAGAAAAGTAGAAAAGGCAAGGGGAGAACAATGATGGAAAAAAGAGTAATACCGTTTAGTCCACCGGACATTTCGGAGCTGGAGATAAATGAAGTTGCGGAAGCGCTGAGAAGTGGCTGGATCACCACAGGACCCAGGACGAAAGAACTCGAAAAGAGACTGGCTGAATACTGCCATACGAGCAAGGTTGTTTGCTTGAACTCTGCCACAGCTGCGGAGGAACTGAACTTCCGTATCTGTGGAATCGGTGAGGGTGATGAGGTCATCGTCCCTGCCTATACATATACCGCAAGTGCATCTGCCGCAATCCACTGTGGTGCAAAAGTAGTTTTTGTCGACAGTCAAAAAGACTGTGTGGAGATGGACTACGACAAGGTGGGGGAAGCGATTACACCCCGCACAAAGGCCATTGTAGCTGTGGACCTCGGCGGTATTGTCTGTGATTACGACAAGCTGTTTGAGGTTGTGGAGAAGAAGAGGGCGCTTTTCTCTCCTAAAGAAGGTAATTCTCTCGGCGCTCGAATCCAGAAAGCCATAGGACGAGTAATAGTCTTCTCGGACGCTGCACACGCGCTTGGTGCCTCTCGCAACGGCAAGATGGCTGGAGAGATAGCCGACTTCACGGACTTCTCCTTCCACGCGGTCAAGAACTTTACCACCGCAGAAGGTGGGGCTTCTACGTGGAGAGATATTGACGGAATAGATAACGAGGAAATCTATCATCAGTATCAACTTCTCTCCCTCCACGGCCAGAGTAAGGACGCTCTTGCCAAAACCCAGGTTGGCGCGTGGGAATATGACATCATTGGTCCTTGGTATAAATGCAACATGACCGACATCATGGCTGCGATTGGGTTAAAGCAGTTGGATAGGTATCCAGGTCTGCTGGCAAGGAGAGGGGAGATTATAAGGCGGTATGACGAGATGTGTGATGAGTTGGGTGTTAAGCATCTCATCCACAGTGGCGAGAACTTCCAATCTTCTAACCATCTCTACCTCACTCGCATTCCAGGAGTGAATGATAAAGAGCGTAGGGAAATAATAGTGAAGCTTGCGGAGCGTGGAGTGAACTGCAATGTCCACTATAAACCTCTCCCGATGATGACTGCTTACAAGGAGCTGGGATGGGATATTAAGGACTTCCCTAATGCGTATGAGTATTATGAGAACCTCATTACATTACCTCTCCATACGCTGTTGAGTGATGAGGATGTGGAGTATGTGATTGAGAACTTTAGAGAGGTTGTTGGGGAGTATTTGAAATAGTTTTTTGTCGTTTAGTATGATTTTTTTGGATGCTGAGTAGAAAGAAAGATTACATTTTCTGTAGTTTATTTGGGGCATACATAGCTGCGGTTCTGTGGATTACGCTGTTCTCAAGACTGGGAACAGAAAGAAGAAGCTTCCTCCTACCATTCCATTCCTATGTGGAAATCCTGAAAGGAGAATGGAGACCGTTACTGGAGAATATAGGGAATATAGCCCTCTTTATACCACTTGGAGTTGCTCTGAAGTGGAGCGGCGTGAAGGGTGTAAAGAAAGCTGGACTACTTGCTTCTCTTCTTATTGAAGTCCTTCAGCTCACCTTCGCTTTAGGAACATTCGAGTGTGATGACCTCATCCACAATACACTTGGCGCGGTTATTGGCGCATGGTGTGTTGGGAAGATTGGTGGGGAGATAAGGTTGAGAAGCCAGATGAGAAAAGTAATTCTGCTCTCCATGGTTTTGTGCTCTACGGTTCCTTTCTCCTATAGAGAAGTGCGGCACCAGAAGATGGTGAGATTAGCTGCTATATATGACCGGGAAGACGGTGCAAAGAATCTTCTTGTGTTAAACGGCAAGAATGGATACGCCTGGAATACGGATGTGTATGTCGAGTATTTAAACGATGGCAGTGTTCACATAAAGGGCACATCCGATAAAAGATCCTGGTGGCCGATAGGAGAGCTTACTTTGGAGCCCGGTATGTACTCGTTCTCTGGTTTGTCTGGCGTGGATAAGGACATAGTGGGATTAGAACTGGAAACCAATAATCATAGATTTGCACCAGATGTTGGCCCGATTGATGAGGTGAGATTCACCTTAGAAGAAACCACAAAGTTAATGGTTTATGTGAGTGTTTATGACGGATGCGATTGTGATGTCATAGCCACTCCAGTGCTTTATAAAGAGGGGTAATTGGATGATCTTGAGGAAATGGGAAGAACTTCCTGAGTTCATACGGACTGAAGAAGTCAGACCGTATTATGAGGTGTTAAAGAAAAAGAGGGTAAGCCTCGTCCTCAAGAGGATGATGGATCTTGTGGGAGGAGTAATACTCCTCGTACTACTCGCCATCCCTATGGCTGTGATTGCGGTTTTAATCAAGCTTGATTCCGAGGGTCCTGTGTTTTACAGACAGGAACGAATCACTACATACGGCAAACACTTTAGAATCCATAAATTCCGTACCATGGTGAGTAACGCTGACAAGATTGGCACAGCTGTGACTGTCGGTAATGATAGCCGCATTACGAAGATTGGCGCAAAACTTAGAGGTTGTCGCTTGGATGAGCTGCCACAGGTGTTGGATTTAATCTCCGGCAATATGAGCTTCGTAGGCACAAGACCCGAGGCTGTGAAATATGTGGAGAAGTATCAGCCGGAGTATATGGCCACACTGCTGCTGCCAGCTGGAATCACATCTGAAGCCAGCATTCGCTACAAGGACGAAGCGGAGTTGTTGGAAGCAGCAGACGATGTAGACCGAGTCTACATGGAAGAAGTGCTTCCGGGCAAGATGAAGTTCAATCTTCAGTCCATTAAGGAATTCTCCTTCATAGGAGAAATAGCCACCATGTTCAGAACTGTTTTTGCTGTGTTGGGGAAAGATTACAGCGATGAGGAACAGAAGAGCAGAGTGTAACACAAGGTTTTTGAGGAGATAAAGGAAATGAGCAAACCATTAATTGCATTACTTACAAATAACGATGATGACGTCTATTGCTTCAGAAAAGAGTTAATAGAAGGTCTACTGGCAGAAGGGTATGAGATGCTCATTTC
Organism: Sporofaciens sp. SGI.106; assembly: GCF_050314255.1. Lineage (NCBI taxonomy): Bacteria > Bacillati > Bacillota > Clostridia > Lachnospirales > Lachnospiraceae > Sporofaciens > Sporofaciens sp. SGI.106. The sequence goes on along the minus strand of NZ_JBNPMZ010000023.1, from coordinate 20,969 downwards.
TTGTCCCAATGGCCCAAAGTTTGAATTGATGAAGGACATCCCTTATATCTATGATGATCCTGTTATCGATAGACGCGGTACGAGTGTTGTCGCTGACGGTAAGCTGTTCCTTCATTATAGAAAACTGTTCAAGAAGTATAAACCGGCTGTGGTTTTGACTTACACAGCGAAACCGAATGTGTATGCCTCTGTTGCAGCCAGGACGCTCGGCATACCATACATAAATAATGTAACAGGTATCGGATCAGTCGTTAACATGACCGGTGTGAAGAAGGCATTTATTCTTTGGCTGTTCAAACTGGCATACAGAGGAGCTGCCTGTGTCATGTTCCAGAACGCTACCAACATGCAGTTGGCTTTGGATTCTGGAATGGTAAAAGGCGATTTTAAGCTGATTCCAGGTTCTGGAGTGGATTTGAAGAGGTATCCAATCCAGCCATATCCCGATGGTGGAGATGGAAAGACCGGAGATACGGTTGTTTTCAATTACATCGGTCGTGTTCTGCATGACAAGGGTGTAGACGATTATATTGAAGCAGCCAAGAGAATAAAGAAGAACTATCCAAATACCGAGTTCAATATGCTCGGCTTTATCGAACCAACGGAGATCCACTACGAGAAAGAACTGGCTGAGCTGGGTAAACAGGGAATTGTGAATTACAGAGGAAGCCAGAAAGATGTGAAGCCTTGGATTGCAAGAGCGCACGCCATCATTCATCCGAGTACATACGGTGAAGGTATGAGTAACGTGCTCCTTGAGAACGCAAGCTCTGGACGTTTCTTAATCACTACAGATAATCCTGGATGCCAGGAAACCGTTGTGAATGGCGAGAGCGGATTCATCTACCATGGCGGAGATGTTGATGCGCTTGTGGATAGAATTGAAGAGTTCCTGAAGCTCGACAACGAGACGAGGAAGAATATGGGACTTGCAGGTAGAAAACACGTTGAGGACAACTTTTCAAGAGAGATAGTTGTTGAGGCTTATAAAGAGAAAATTAAAAATGTACTAAATAAGAATGGTGAAATATGAAGGCAATTAAGTTTATAGTGCCATATTATGGTACCTTCCCAGCTAATTTTAAAGAGTGGGTATATACCGCCGGAAAGCTAGAAAACCAGAATATTTATTTTTTATTCTTTAGTGATTTAGATTTCCCCTGTGAAATACCTAGAAACTTTGAAGTAGTAAGGATGTCATTCAATGAATTGAAGGAATTATTTCAAAGAAATTTTGATTTTGCAATTAGCTTGGATAGCCCATATAAGTTTTGTGATTTTAGACCTAGCTTTGGCGAAGTATTTGCTGAGTATCTTAAAGATGCCGATTTTTGGGGGCATTGTGACGTTGATATGGTTTGGGGTGACGTCAAGTCGTTTATTACCGAAGAAACTCTTTCTATGTACGACAAAGTACAGTACATGGGGCACTTCGTTTTATATAGGAATGATAAACAAGTTAATTCATTATACAAAAAATCAGGGGCTTTATATCCTTATAAAACAGTGTTTTCAAGTAAAGAGTTCTATTCTTTTGATGAACATCCGGGGATAATGTCAATAATTATCAAAAACCCAATAAAAACCTATATATCAACTAATCAAGCTGATTTTTCGCCAGCATATAAGCGGTTGGTTGTTTCAAGAAAAGAGAATTATGATTATCAGATATTTTGTTGGATAGATGGACATATTTATAGATATTATGTGGATTTAGAAGGGCATTTGGGAAGAGATGAATTTATGTATGCTCATTTTCAGAAAAAGAAAATATATGAAACCAGAATGCCAAGTGTAATAGACGGGTTAAATTTTATAATTTCAACTAAAGGCTTTAAGATTATTGATAGAGAAATAGATGTTGAATTTGTGAAAGAGGAATCAGATTTTATATCCAAGGCCAGCGATGAGTTGGATATTAAAAAATATAGAAAAGGGAAAATAGCCGATTTCATCAAATGTAGTATTAAAAAGAAAATTATCTGGATTAAAATAAAACTTTATACCCGAAAAGTTAATGACTATTTCAAATCAATGATAATGCCGTAAACCGTATTATGAGGACAATATAAATGAAGAAAGCAATATTATATGTGGGTAATTTCTTTTATCCTGATGGAAATGCAGCCGGAAAAAGAGTATATGGGAATGTAAAGGTAATTGAAAAGTGCGGGTATGTTCCTATTATCTTTTGTTTCAAAAAGAATCAGACCACATACTTGGAGAAATCAATAGTAGATGGAGTGGTCACTTATACAATTCCATATAGCGATGGGATTAAAAGACTAAACAACAGAAAACCATATAATGCTTTCAAATCAGTTTATCAAGAATATAGTGCTCAATATGAAATAAGCGCAGTTATTATGTACACAACAATGGGAACTTTTGATCTAAATAGGATGATTATTTCCTATTGCAGAAGACAAAAAACAAAAACAGTATATGATTTTTGCGATTATTTTGACGTGATTCAAAAAGACAATCTGTTTAAGTACTATATTAAGTCAAGAGATCTAAAGGTATTAAAACAATCTGTTTTAGAACAATGTGATGGGATTATTGCTATCAGTAGCTTCTTAAGAGACTTCGTTTACAGGGAATGTCCCAAAATCATTATTCCACCACTTAGCGTTACTCGATGTGAAAAAAAGGAGATTATAAGACATCCAGATAGCATAACAATATCATATGCCAGTTATGTTTCCGATAAAAATAGACCTGTTGCAGAATGGAAAGACAGAATTGACTTAATGGTTGACATATTTCATGAGATAAAAATCAAATACCATCATGAAGATTTTCTGCTGAAATTCATAGGTTTTACCGAAGCGGATTTAATTGATATGCTTCCTTTTGAGTTAAAAGAAGAATATAGGAAAAAGATTAATGAACTTGGTGAGCAGATAGTGTTTTTAGGGCAGTGTGAGAATAAAACTGCGCAAAACGAAATACAGAATAGCGACTATACGATTTTGCTCCGTGATAGTAAAACATCAACAAATGCAGGGTTTCCAACCAAAATTTCGGAGTCGTTATCATTGGGGGTTCCTGTAATTACTAATTTGACAAGTGATATCGGGTATTATGTCATCAATAATGTCAACGGAATTGTTGTTCCAGGCCCGGCGTCAATAGAAGAAACAATAGAAATAGTTGATAGAACTATTAAAGAAGGAAATAAAAAATCACAGAAACTTAGAGATGAAACGATAAATCAGTCTCCATTTTTCTATATGGACTATGTAGAAAGAATGGGTTCGTTTCTGGATGAAATAAGAGGAAAGTAGAATGATTTTTAACAGATATCTTAGAATGGTAACCAAGCCACTTGCAGAATTGTATAGAAGGCTTTCTCCGGAGAAATATGCTCGTAAGATCGATGTAAACATTGGTGCTAATCCACATTTTTACGGCCCTATTTCGTGGGGGAGTGAGCCTTGGCTGATTACAATTGGTAATAATGTACACATCACTGGGAAATGCAAGTTCATAAATCACGATGGAGGCACGCTTATTTTTCGTGATAAAATTCCAGACCTGGAAATTACCAAACCAATTGTCGTAGGTGATAATGTATATATTGGCGAAGAAACTATGATTCTTCCAGGAGCACATATTGGAAATAACGTTGTGATTGGGGCACGAAGCGTTGTGACGTTTATGACATCTGATTGTACAAATCGATTCAAGGGATAGTAAATGGATACGTTCTCAGAATGGAGGAATATATGAAAACAATATTACATTGCTTTAAGATGCCACATGGTACATATATCGGTGGTATTGCTGCAATGATGAACAGTTATATGGCAAATAGTAGTTTATTCGAAAAAAACGGTTATGAGGAAATGCTATTTGACTATCAGAACCCCGTTATTAATAAAATAAAAATATCTCCGATAGAGACATGCATATACGGAGTATACCAATACAATAGTTTGAAGAAGAGACTTAATAAGGAATCTGTAAATATTGTACATATACATACATCAAGAAATTCTTTGTTTTTTAAGGATGTTTTATTGGGTCAAAGAATTCAAAAAAAAACTGGTGTTAAAGTTATCATGACAGTTCATGTAGGTGATATTTCTACAGTTTTTGAGAAAATACCTGACGCAATAAAAAAGTGGTTAATAGAGCTGATAAATAAGTATTTTTCAAAAATCATTTTTTTGACAAAAAGCATAGAAACTCAGTTTATTGATTCAGGTTTACAAAAAGAAAAAGCTGTCGTGTTATACAATTTTTGTGACATTAATGTTTCAAAGAGAAAGAAATCAGATTCGAATAAACCGCTTGAATTACTTTATGTCGGAATGATCAATAGAGCGAAGGGAATTCTAGAGTTGCTGGATGCACTCAATACGATTGATAATCATTATGATATACATTTGAGTATTTGCGGTGAGATTACAGAACCGAACATTGAAGAAGAATTCAAGCAAAAAATCAATAAACTATCGGGAAAAGTATCGGTATTAGGTTACGTTAAGGGAATACAAAAAGAGCAATTATTTGAAAATAGCGATGTTTTGGTGTTACCTTCACATCATGAAGGCTTTCCACTGGTAATTTTAGAAGCTCTATCAAGTGGGTGTTCTATCATAACTACACGAGTTGGTGCTATTCCAGAAGTGCTTGGCCGCGAAAACTGTATTTTTGTAGAGATTGGCAATTCCGATAGTATAAAGAATGCCGTTGAAAGAATGTATAACAACAAACAACTGATTTGTGATATGGGTAGTGCTAATTTACAACTTAGTGAGCGTTTTTCAAAAGAGAATCACATTAACCAATTGTGTTCAATATACAATGAAATTATTTAATTTCGTGTTAGAGATTAATGATTCAATTATTTATCACATCCCTATATAACTACGGCAAGTAATTATTTATGGGATATTGGAAACAGGGGAAAAGGAGAAGTAATAATGGTTTCACCAGATAGTTTAAAATCATTGGATGCAAAAGAAAGACGCATTAGACCGGTGATATATGTGTTTATATTATTTGAAATGGTTATGCTTCTCCAGACTACCTATAGTAATTTAGGTACAATTGTAACAGGGGCGTTGAGTGGCTTGTTAATCATGACTTACTTAATGGAAAGCCATTATATTAAAAAGAATTCTAGCATTGTATTGATATTTTGCTATGCGGGGCTATTATTTTTTTCAACGATATTCAGAACCAATATTACCTCAAAGCTCTTTCAGTTTTTTGTTTATGTAATCCTGTTTATTCTACTAACATCGTTGGAATTAAACGACAGAGAAGCGAGGTGGATTCTGAACGGGTTTGTCATTGCCAGCATTTTTTACTCAATAATGATTATTCTCTATAGAATCAATAATCCAACAACATATATTCATTCAAGAATAGTTATTTTAGGTTCAGAGATAGACCCAAACTATATCGGATTACCACTAATTGTTTCTTTTTCAATTCTATTTTATGAGGTATTACATCAGGATAAGAAAATACTCAAAGTGCTGGAGATTCTAATTTTGACATTAGCCGTTTTGCTCACATCATCTAGGGGTAACTTCCTAAGTTTAGCGGTTTGCGTCTTTGTTAACATTTTATTCTTTCTAAAAAGTAAAACACTTGCATGGTATAGAAAATTGATGATTCTGGTTTCAACCATTATTGTTTTTGCGGTTTTTTATAATTACGCAAGTAGTAACTATAATTCTTATCTCATGAGAATTTTCAGTTTTTCTTCTGATGATATTAGCAACGGAAGATATGCATTATGGAATGAAGCATTTGATTTATTGTGGGCAAACCCAATATTTGGAGGAGGGTATGAGGCCTTAGGGCGAGCAGTGAATAAAGGAGCACACAACACATATGTTCAATTACTATGTGATACTGGAATAATAGGTTTTGCAATTTTTATCAGTTTTCTTTTCGTTCAAATTAAGAAAAGCTATAAACATAACAAATGCCTATTCATTGGTCTTATAGGGCTTCTTTGTCATAGTTTCTTTTTGGGCGCTATATCATCAAGATGTTTTTGGGTCACACTAATAATGATCGTAATGATTATAAATTACGAAGAAGCAGGTACTATGGAATCACACATCTATGAGTGCGTTTATAGAGAAACTTAATCAGAGCAATGATGATTATTTGAGAGGTCATAATAATGAGCAAACCGTTTTTTTCAATATTAGTACCAGTCTATAGAAATGTTGAGTATCTTCGTGACTGCTTGCAATCGATTATAAAACAAGACTATGATGATTATGAGGTTATTGTTTGTTATCAAGGAGATACAGAACAAGATCAATCAATTCAGGACAATAGAATAAAAAATATATACTTAGAAAAACCGTCTTTATATTTAGCTAGGATAGAATCGTATCATAAAGCTGAAGGAGAATATGTCCTATTTGTGGATTCAGATGATGAGTTATTAGATGGCGCATTATCGTTCTTACATAGAGTTATTGTTAATAATGTGGATGTTGATATCATCCAGTTTGGTTACACATCGGTGAAAGAAAATAAGTCTAATAATGAATCAACTTCAGGATATAAAATGTTGAGCCAACAAGATTATCGATCTTATTTTCTTACTGAATTAGGAACGTACCCAATCTGGAGGAAATGCTTTAAGAGAAATAAGGTTGAATTTTATGACGAAGATATTTTCTTGGGAGAAGATGCTTTATTAAGTTTAGCATTTATCAATTCATCCCAAAAAATTCTAATAAGTGATGAGAAAATTTATTATTATAGACCAAATCCGAAATCAGGAACTTCCCGAAAACCGGTTAAACATGTAGATGATCTAGCTACATTTCTAGTTCATTCTATCCCATTTAGAAAGAGTAACGCAGAAATTGAAATGTTAATTTTTTCGTTTAGCTGGACGTTTTTAAATAATTATTGTAGTAATGAAACGTATGACTATTTTTCGCTGAACAATGTCAGGACAATATTTAAGTATATTGAAGAAAAAGAGTTTTGTAGTTACCCACTCTGCTATCGAAGGTGTTACAAAAAAGCAATGCAAAAACAAAGCAGCTTTAAATTTGAGTGGTTTATTTTAAGAGTATATATCAGATTATTTGGTATTAAATCTATAAAAATCAAGATAAAAAATAAATAAGTATACGTTTGAAGAACTACTGCAAGGAGATGAATTAATATGAGAATATTAGAGTTGACAGGATTTTGTGCAAACTATGGAAGTAACTTTATTCCTACATTGGAATGTCTCGACGAAACATGTCAAAAACTAGGACATGATTTATTTTACATTTTTTCGGATGCAAATCCATCACAAAAGTTTTTTGAATGGGAAATTCCGTTTTCCAATAGACATAATACTTCGTTGTTTGATTTTGGTTCAAAGAATTTTGAAAAAAATGTAGCCAATTATATTATTGAACATCAAATTGATGTTGTTCATGGAGACTTTATTCGAAGCATACAGTTTTCAAATATTAAAAAAATGTCCCCAAAACATGTGAAGTTTTATCAGCATATACACAACTCTATGTACAAGACAAAAAACTTGTATGAGTTTTGTAAGAGAATTAGAAATTTGCTTTTTCTTGATAAGTCAATATTAAAAATCTGCTGTTCAGAGTCTCTAGTTCCTTCGGCGGAATACATGTTTCCGTTTTCAAAAGTCGTTTCATGCAAAAATGCAATCGAGTTAAACAGGCTGGAACCCTCTGAAAGGAATGATTGTTCGACATTTAATATGTTGCTCTTTGGTCATAATTACTATGTAAAAGGTGTCGATTTGGCGATTGAAGCAGCAATTGAATTAAATAAGAAACATCCAGTACACCTTGATATCGTGATGTCGAACAATATGGAAAAGAATAAGAGGATTATTATCGAAAAATATGGCTGCATACCTTCGTGCATTTCAATTTTGGAGCCAGTTTCAAATGTTGTTGAAGTTTATAAGAACCATAAAGTATTCCTAAATGCATCCATTGAGGAAGGTATGTCGTATGCTAATATCGAGGCGTATTATTGTGGAAATTTGTGTGTCTATTCAGATATTCCTCAAAACAAAGAACCTGGTTTACCTAATGTGATTTATTTTACTTCTGGTTCGCTTGACAGTTTGATTACTGCTATTAATTGTGCATATAACAAAAGAGAAAGCTATGTTAATGATATTAATTATGTTGTAAACAATTTTTCTCTCCAGTCATGGGCTGATAAAATGGTAAAACTTATGAATCTGAACTAGTACTTTTCAAATCAACAAGACTATGAATGGTAATCCAAAACTATTGTTAAAGCTATGTGAATGGTTTTGGTTAACAGAGGAGGAAAAAATGAGTCTATTTAAGGATAAAATATTAATGATTACCGGTGGCACGGGAAGTTTCGGGAATGCTGTGCTCAACAGGTTCCTAGAAACCGATATCGGCGAGATAAGAGTATTCTCTCGTGACGAAAAGAAACAAGACGATATGAGGCATGACTTCCAAGTGAGAATGCCGGAAGTAGCTGACAAGATTAAGTTCTATATTGGAGATGTAAGAGATCTTCAATCGTGTAAAAATGCGATGCATGGAGTTGATTACATATTCCACGCTGCTGCTTTAAAACAGGTTCCATCCTGCGAATTCTTCCCGATGGAAGCCGTGAAAACCAACATCATCGGCACTGACAATGTATTGACTGCTGCTATTGAAGAAGGGGTAGAAGCTGTCATCTGTCTTTCCACAGACAAGGCTGCGTACCCGATCAATGCAATGGGTAAGTCCAAGTCTCTTGAAGAGAGTGTGGCTATTGCAAAGAGCAGATACAGCGGAAAAACAAAGATTTGTTGCACTAGATATGGCAATGTGATGTGTTCAAGAGGCTCTGTAATTCCACTCTGGATTGATCAGATCAAGGCAGGTAATCCGATTACAGTCACTGAACCAAACATGACCAGATTTATCATGTCTCTGGAAGAAGCAGTTGATCTAGTCCTTTACGCATTCGAGCATGGCGAAAATGGTGACCTTCTCATCATGAAAGCTCCTGCATGTTCTATAGGCCTCCAGGCAGAAGCAGTCTGCGAAATGTTTGGTGGGAAAAAAGAGGATATCAAGGTAATCGGTATCCGGCATGGTGAGAAGATGTACGAGACATTGCTCACCAATGAGGAATGCGCAAAAGCTATCGACTTAGGCGGCTTCTATAGAGTTCCTGCGGACAACCGTGGGTTGAATTATGATAAGTATTTCAAGGATGGAGATGCAGAAAGAAATACACTCACTGAGTTTAACAGCAACAATACAAGATTGTTGGATAAAGAAGAAATCAAAGCAAAAATGATGGAGCTTACATATATTCAGGAAAGACTGGCTGAGGAGTAAATATAGAAAGGGGATGGAGTGATGAAAAGGCTTGTAATTCTAGGAGCAGGTGGATATGGTCGAACTGTAGCTGATGTAGCGCATCAACTGGGCTACTCTACCATTATCCTCGATGATGCCAATCCAGCCCATCCTCTTTCATCCTTTCAATCCTATATCAACCCAACAACTTCTTTCATCCCTGCCTTCGGTAACAATACTTTCCGGCTGGAGTGGATAAACAGGATAGAAGAGAATGGTGGACAACTCGCCAAGCTGATTCATTCAACAGCCTATATTTCTCCAACCGCTACAATCTCCCCAGGTTGTGTCATCCTTCCACATGCAATCATCAACACGGATGTTGTTGTAGGTAAAGGTTGCATAATCAACCTCGGAGCCATAGTTGACCACGGGTGTATACTAGAAGAAGGAGTACATATCTGTCTTGGTGCAATTGTGAAAGGCGAAAACCGCATAGAACGGTTGAGCAAGATAGAAGCTGGTGAAGTGGTGGAAAGAGGACAATATCCACTGTAAGAAGAGTCTTATTATGTTAATATCATAGTAAAGAATTACTTGGTCATTTATTTGTATTGTGCCAATTTGGTTGTGTTATTTGACCGTGACCTTTAAGCGTGAATTTCTTATTCATAAAAAGTCTTTTGAGTTATCGATTGATGGAGGTAAGGTTATGAAGGCTATTGCTGAGACACTTGTGTTGATTTGGATGGGGCGATTCGTGGGTGTACGTGCGGTTTATGACCATCGAACAGCATAACAGCTATCAAAGGATCACAATACGCTAAATATATGAAACAAACACCCGTAGGTCGTCCCTCCGAACCGCACCAATTTGAAATTAACCCCACCTGTGGCAAATATCCACAGAGAAAAAGTGGTCGATTGGCCACAGGAGGATAGATAAGATGAGCGTTGAGCAAAATTTTAAATGGAAGAATAATGGTAGAACAAAGGTTATGATCGGCTGCGGAACCAGACCCGAGATTATTCGTTTGGCTGCAGTGATAAAAAGATGCAGAGAATATTTCGATTGCTGTGTCGTTTACTATAATCAAAATTGGGATAGAAATCTCTCCACAGTATTCTGGGAAGACTTTGAGTTGAGGAATGAGAAGGGAGAGTTTGGCCCGGATATTCTGGTTCCTGTCGTTGGCGAGAATCTTGGCGTGACTTGTGGCAATATCCTGGGCAGAAGTTATGAACTGCTAAGTGAACTGCAGCCAGATGGTTATCTTGTACTCGGTGATACCAATTCCTGCCTGAGCGCTATCAGTGCGAAAAGACTTCACATCCCTCTCTTCCATATGGAAGCCGGGAACCGCTGCAAAGACGAGTGTCTTCCTGAGGAGACTAATCGTCGCATAGTCGACGTTATCTCCGATGTAAACCTTTGCTATTCTGAATTCGCAAGAAAGTATCTGGCAGATACTGGTCTTCCTAAAGAGAGAACATATATGACCGGTTCTCCTATGGCCGAAGTGCTAAGGATGAATCTGGCGAAGATTGAAAAGAGTGATGTGCTGGAAAGGCTGGGCCTGAAGAAGGATAAGTATATCCTGCTCTCTGCTCATCGTGAGGAGAATATCGACACAGAGAAAAACTTCATTTCTCTATTCACAGCGATCAATGCTCTGGCTGAAAAGTATGATATGCCGATTCTGTATTCATGCCACCCACGCTCAAAAAAGAGACTGGAAGCAACCGGTTTTAAGCTCGATCCTCGTGTTCGAGTAAATGAACCTCTCGGTTTCAACGACTTCAATAAACTGCAGATGAATGCTCTGGCGATTGTATCTGACTCCGGTACGCTGCCGGAAGAGAGCAGTTTTTACCTCTCCATTGGTCACCCGATTGCAGCTGTGTGTATCCGTACATCTACTGAACGACCTGAAGCTCTTGAAGCAGGAGATTTCATCCTTGCCGGTATCACAACCAACGAACTGCTGAATGCCACAGATATGGCTATCGAGATGAAACAGAAAGGTGTACTTGGCAAACCATGCCCTGACTATGTGGATGAAACTGTGTCCATGAAAGTGGTGCGAATCATCCAGGGATACGTGAACGTAGTCAATAAAATGGTATGGAGAAAAGATCAGAAATAGTGAAAGAGGGGAAATGATGAAGATATTGGTTACCGGAGCAAAGGGTATGGTTGGAACTGCTCTTTGCAATAACCTGAAAAATATAAGAGATGGGAAGAATAGGACGAGGCCTGCAATCCAGGTAGAGGAGATTTACGAATATGATGTGAATTCCACTCCTGAAGAGTTGGACGAGTACTGCTCCAAGGCAGACTTTGTCTTCAACCTTGCTGGTGTGAATCGTCCCGAGAACCCTGAAGATTTCATGAAGGGGAATTTTGGATTTGCGAGTGTATTACTCGATACTCTCAAGAAACACAACAACAAAGCTGGTATCATGCTTTCTTCTTCCGTGCAGGCTACCCTTGCGGGAAGATTCGGCAATTCAGAGTATGGTAGAAGCAAAAAGGCAGGAGAGGAATTGTTCTTCAACTATGGTAAAGAAACAGGAGCTCCTGTGTATGTCTACAGATTTGTGAATCTGATGGGCCATTCCAGACCGAAGTATAACAGTGCCATCTCAACCTTCTGCTGGGCTGTGGCAAACGATGAGCCATTTACTGTGAACGACCGCTCCACAGAACTCGAAGTTCTGTATATCGATGACCTGGTAGAAGGCATGTTTGACCTTCTTGAAGGAAAAGAGCAGCACTGTGAGTTTGATGATGTGGAGACGGTACTCCAGGAGAATGGAAAATACTGCTGTGTTCCAGTCACACACAAGGTGACGTTAGGAGAGATTGTAGACCTGTTGGAAGAGTTCATACAGCAGCCTATTTCGCTCCTCATGCCCAAGATTCCTGATGGATCTTTCGCAAAAAAGCTGTTTTCTCTTTACTTGACTTATCTTCCGAAAGAGAAGATGAAGTATGGTTTGAAGATGAACTGTGATGATAGAGGTTCTTTTACAGAACTCATTCATACCACAGACTGTGGACAGGTTTCAATTAACATATCCAAGCCTGGTATTACCAAAGGTCAGCACTGGCACAACTCCAAGTGGGAGCAGTTTATTGTTGTTCATGGTCATGGATTGATCCAGGAAAGAAATATCAATACCGGAGAAATGGTGGAATTTGAAGTCAGTGGAGATAAGATTGAATCTATTTATATGATTCCTGGCTGGACTCATAATATCATCAATCTTTCTGACACAGAAGATCTCGTCACGGTTATGACCTGCAATGAGGTGTTCAATCCGTCTCATCCTGACACATTCTTTGAGAAGGTGTAAACAAGAGAAGAAGCTTAACCTCAATCGGACATATGGAAATAGTATCCGTATTGCTGAAATCATTACTGCATGCGTAACAAGGTCTTATATTAAAAAATTATTGTCATAATTGGTTTCCCTACAAAATCGATAAGCTATAGGGATGTAGAGCTCTTTATCTGTCTGTAGAAATAGAGGAATAAAGCAAAATTGAGATATATAAAATATCGAAAATTGTTTCAGTCTATTATCCTGAAAACTATGTGGCCACTACACAAGATTAATTATCATCTATCCGTATTTAAAAGATTATTGTGACAAATGATGGTTCAATAGATGAAAGTGAGTTGCCCGTGATAACCATAATAAATATGATCAAATTATTTTATATTTCATATGTTAATCAAGGAGAAACGGACAAACATGTAAGGCACAGATGGGCAGCCGTTGCATAGCAATATAGAAGAATAAAGATAGGAGGGTACATCGAGCAAGCATGCTCGACATATGATATGGGTGAAATAGAAGTAAGTGTATATTGTCTAGCATATAATCATGAAAAGTACATTAGAGATGCTTTAGAGGGATTTGTTAAGCAGAAGACAACGTTTAGATTTGAAGTAATTGTCCACGATGATGCATCGACCGATAATACTGCAAGTATAATTAAAGAATATGAAATAAAATACCCTGAGATAATCAAGGGGATTTACCAAAAAGAGAATCAATACTCTCAGGGCGTAAATATTCTAGAGAAATACATATATCCCAAAATTCGGGGAAAGTATATTGCAATCTGCGAAGGCGATGATTGTTGGATTGATGAGAAAAAACTTCAAAAGCAGTTTGATGCGTTAGAAAAACATCCGGAATGTGATATGTGTGCACACAGAGCAAAATTGTTTGATTGTTCAAAGAATATGGTGGCAAAGATCTTTCCAGCAATCTCCAAGGAGAGAGTTTTAACAGTTGAAGAAGTAATCTACGGTGAAGGTGGTTTTCTTCCAACAGCATCACTATTTTTTCGTAAGGATATTTTGATGAATCCTATGGATTTTCAGAGAATATGGAGTATAGATTATACTATACAAATTAGAGGTGCGTTGCGAGGCGGGATATATTTTATTCCTGAAACCATGGCAATATACCGCTGGAAATCAGATGGTTCATGGACTTTAAGAAATAGTGATGTGAAGTCCCAAATAATGCTGAATGAGAAAAAGGAAAAAATGCTACTAGAGCTAAACAAAGAAACAGCCGGTCGTTATAAAGACATAATCGAGAAGCGATTGAGGAAAAATGAGTTCTATAAATTAATTCTAATAGGGGATTATAGAGCAGCAGTACAAAAAGAGAATAGGTGTTTTATGCAAGAATTATCTCCGGTTAAGCAAGCAAAGCTCTACATAAAAGCCTATTTCCCATTAATTGACAGGCTTTATCAAACGATAAAAGGAAGAAAGCGTTAAGTGGTTTTATAAGATGAGTCAAACAAATAATAAATCTGTTATTGCAAATTTCATATGGCGCTTTGCGGAACGCAGCGGGGCACAACTTGTAACCTTTATCGTCTCTATAGTACTGGCTCGTCTATTAATGCCAGAAGACTATGGGACAATTGCACTTGTTACTGTTTTTACAACAATAATGCAGGTGTTTGTGGATAGCGGATTGGGCACAGCTCTTATTCAGAAGAAAGATGCAGACGATTTGGATTTTTCATCTGTGTTTTACTTCAACTTTGTAGTTTGTATTGTCTTGTATCTAGTAATGTTCTTTGCTGCACCATTTATTGCTGCGTTTTACAACATGCCAGAACTTACGCCAGTTGTTAGAGTGATTAGCCTTACAATCATCATCTCTGGTATTAAGGGTGTACAACAGTCTTTCGTCTCGCGCAACATGCTGTTTAAGCGATTTTTCTATGCTACGTTAGGCGGAACCATTTTTTCTGCTTTCTTAGGTATTGCTATGGCGTATGCAGGATTTGGATTCTGGGCTATTGTAGCACAGCAGCTTTCAAACACCGCCATAGACACATTAATCCTATGGATTACAGTAAAATGGCGGCCAAAGCTTATGTTCTCTTGGAATAGATTAAAAGGCCTTTTGAGTTTTGGTTGGAAAATGTTATGTTCTGCATTGCTTGACACTGTGTATGGAAATTTAAGGAATCTTCTGATCGGGAAGATATATTCATCATCTGATCTTGCATTTTATAACCAAGGGGATAAATTTCCTAAGCTTATTGTATCTAACATAAATACTTCTATCGACTCCGTTCTTTTACCAGCTATGTCAAAAGAGCAAGATGATAAGGATAGAGTTAAAAAAATGACTAGGCGCTCAATTATGGTCAGTTGCTACATAATGGCACCTCTAATGATTGGATTGGCCTGCTGCGCGAGCAACATAGTGGTTGTAGTGTTAACAGAAAAATGGCTTCCTTGTGTTTTCTTTTTGCAGATATTCTGTATTACTTACATGTTTTATCCGATTCACACAGCCAATCTAAATGCGATAAAGGCTATGGGAAGAAGCGATTTATTTCTGAAAATGGAGATTTGGAAGAAAGTAATCGGAATGATTCTCCTCTTAGCTACCTTGTGTATAAGCGTTAAGGCTATGGCTTATTCGTTATTAATTAGCACATTTGTTTCGATGATTATAAATACATGGCCAAATAAGAAACTATTGGATTATAGTTTCATTGAACAAATGAAAGATATATTGCCTTCTATTTTGCTGGCTGTAGGAATGGGCGTTGTTGTATATTTCATCGGCCTTCTTAATCTTCCAACACTACCTCTTTTGCTTATCCAGGTAATTTGTGGTGGTGTGATATATGTTGCTGGATCAGCAATTTTTAAATTAGAACCATTCCTTTATTTAATTGGCATTATAAAGCCAATGATTCAAAAGAGGAGGAAAGTATGAGCAATATTTTAGTAACACGTTCTTCCATGCCTTCATATGAAGAGTATTGTGAAGAAATAAAAGAATTATGGGATACCCATTGGCTGACCAACATGGGTCCTAAGCATAAACAACTACAATCACAACTAGAGGAGTACTTTGGTATCCCTCATGTTGCCTTGTACACCAACGGTCATCTTGCATTAGAGAATGCAATCGCAGCACTAAATCTACCAAAAGGAGGAGAAGTAATTACAACTCCTTTTACTTTTGCATCAACCACTCATGCGATAGTAAGAAACGGACTGGTTCCTGTGTTCTGCGATGTAAAAGAAGATGATTATACCATCGACACAAAGATGATGGAGGAATTGATTACAGACAACACTGTAGCAATTGTTCCGGTGCATGTATATGGCAACATGTGTGATGTGGAAGAAATTGATCGAATCGCAAAGAAGTACGGTCTCAAGGTAATCTATGACGCTGCTCATGCTTTTGCGGTGAAGTACAAAGGTCAGTCATCCGCATCTTTCGGAGATGCTTCAATGTTCTCTTTCCATGCAACAAAGGTGTTCAACACTATTGAAGGCGGCTGCGTATGCTTCAAGGATGACTCCTGGGTGCAGCTCCTTAACGATATGAAGAACTTTGGTATCCATGGCCCTGAATCCGTCGAATACGTTGGTGGAAACGCCAAGATGAATGAATTCCAGGCTGCTATGGGTCTGTGCAACCTTCGTCATTTGGATGAGGAGATTGGCAAGAGAAAGAAAGTAGTCGAGAGATATAGGGAAAGGCTTGAAGGTGTAGAAGGTATTAAGCTTTCTGTCATCCAGAAAGATGTGGAGAGCAACTATGCATACTTCCCGGTTGTATTCGACGGCTATAAATACACCAGAAACGAAGTCTTTGAAAAGCTGGCAGAGCAGGGAATTGGGGCAAGAAAATATTTCTACCCACTGACCAATAGTTTTGAATGCTACAGAAACTACCCGACTGCCGGAACGGAAAAGACCCCGGTGGCTCAGCATATGGCATTGAGGGTACTTACGCTTCCACTGTATGCAGATTTGAGTTTAGAAGATGTAGATAGAATTTGTGATGTGATTTTAGGTTAAAAACGAGGTGACGCATATGAAAGGTATCATATTGGCAGGTGGCGCAGGAACAAGATTATATCCGTTAACAATGGTGACGAGCAAGCAGCTTTTACCGGTCTACGATAAGCCAATGATCTACTATCCGTTGACAACTCTAATGATGGCGAATATCCGTGATATTCTGATTATTTCCACGCCAGAGGACACACCACGATTTGAGTCCTTGTTGGGAGACGGTCATCAATTTGGAATCAAACTTTCATATGCGGTTCAGCCAAGTCCTGATGGATTGGCACAGGCATTTATCATCGGTGAAGAGTTTATCGGTGATGATGCGTGTGCAATGATTTTAGGAGACAACATTTTCTACGGTAACGGGCTTGGTAACATGCTAAAAGGAGCTGCCAAGAGGGCTGATGAAGGCAGAGCATCTGTATTTGGTTTCTATGTGAATGACCCGGAGCGCTTTGGTGTTGTCGAGTTTGATGAGAACTATAAGGCACTTTCTATTGAAGAGAAACCTGCCAATCCTAAATCTAACTATGCAGTTACAGGCCTTTACTTCTACCCATCTGGCGTAAGTGAAATGGCCAAGCAGGTTAAACCGAGTGCAAGAGGTGAACTTGAAATCACCACGCTGAATCAGATGTATCTGGGGAAGGATGTTTTAGATTGTGACATCATGGGAAGAGGCTTCTCATGGCTTGACACCGGTACAATGGATAGCTTGATGCAGGCAGCAGGATTTATTCAGACAATCCAGAACATGCAGGGAATCATTGTGGCTTCCCCTGAAGAAATTGCATATAGATATAGGATGATTGATAAAGAGCAGTTACTTAACGCTGCAGAGAAATACGGCAAATCCCCATATGGCCATCACCTGAGAATGGTTGCAGAGGGTAGGATGCCGAGATGATAAGAGGATAGAAAGATGAAGAAAACAGTACTTGTTACCGGCGGTGCCGGATTTATTGGATCGAATTTTATATATCTTCTGTTAGAAGAAAGACCTGAGTGGAAGGTAGTATGCGTGGATGCACTTACATATGCAGCGAATATCCACACGCTTAACGATGCACTTACTAACCCAAACTTTGTGTTCTACAAAGAAGATATTAGAAATAGAGAAGGAGTATTTTTAATCTTTGAGAAAGAGCATCCGGATATTGTTGTCAACTTTGCCGCAGAGTCTCATGTAGACCGTTCTATCGAAAATCCTGGTATCTTCTTGGAGACAAATATCTTAGGAACCCAGGTAATGATGGATGCTTGTCGGAAGTACGGAGTTGAAAGATTCCATCAGGTTGGTACGGATGAGGTGTATGGCGACTTGCCACTTGACAGGCCTGAACTTTTCTTCACAGAAGAGACACCAATCCACACATCATCGCCTTATTCGACTTCTAAGGCTTCTGCTGATTTGTTGGTTCAGGCATATCACAGAACTTATGGATTACCGGTTACCATCAGCCGTTGCTCCAACAACTATGGCCCATATCAGTTCCCGGAGAAGCTCATTCCTCTGATGATCAACAATGCAAGTCAGGATAAAAAGCTTCCGGTTTATGGTGAGGGGCTAAATGTTCGTGACTGGTTGTACGTTAAGGATCACTGCTATGGAATTCTCGCTGTGCTAGAGAAGGGCAAGGTTGGTGAAGTTTACAACCTGGGCGGTCACAACGAGAAAGCCAATATCGAGATTGTAAAGATAATTCTGAAGGAACTAGGAAAGCCGGAGAGTCTGATTACATATGTTGCGGACCGTAAAGGTCATGACCAGCGTTACGCTATTGATCCTACAAAGGCTAATAAAGAACTTGGCTGGGGCCCTACCACGATGTTTGCTGATGGTATCAAACTTACCATCCAGTGGTATAAGGAACACATGGATTGGATGGCAGAGTGTACATCTGGTGAGTATATGAATTACTACGAGCAGATGTACGGGAATAGAGGTAAATGAATAATGAGGAAGATATTATTGTTGGGTGGTTCTGCGCAACAGATAATAGCAATAAAAACAGCAAAAAGACTTGGTTACTATACTATCCTTTGCGATTTCCTCCCGGATAATCCCGGTCAGTATGCTGCTGACAAATTCTATTTGGTTTCTACAACAGATAAAGATGCTGTGCTTAAAGTTGCAACAGAAGAAAAAGTGGATGGTGTTTTAGCCTATGCATCAGATCCTGCGGCGCCTACTGCGGCCTATGTTGCGGAGAAACTCGGTTTACCAGGATCACCCTATGAATCTGTAGAGATTCTTTGTAATAAGGACAAATTCAGAAGCTTTCTAAGCCAAAATGGCTTCTGTACTCCAAAGGCAAGAGGGTATACAAGTATTGCGGATGCATTGGTAGATATTCAGTCTGGATTTTTTAAGCTACCAGTAATCGTCAAGCCAGTGGATTCATCAGGAAGTAAGGGAGTTGGGAGAGTCGATTGTACAGAAGAAGCAAGTGCAAAACTGAATTATGCAATGTCTTTTTCAAGAGGACATAGAATTATTGTTGAAGAATATGTAGAAAAGCTAGGATATCAAATTGCGGGTGATGGTTTGTCGATTGATGGAAAACTAGTTTTCAGATATTTTGCAAATGATCATTTCAACTCCAAGTGTGTGAATCCGTTTGTGCCTATTTCTGCATCTTTTCCTTACGAGCAGCCTAAAAAAGTACAGGAAAAAATCCACAACGAAATTCAGAGGCTTTTAACTGCACTGAATATGAAAACCAGTACCTATAATTTTGATATGCGTATCGATAAGGACTATAACGTATATTTGATGGAAGTAGCACCAAGAGATGGTGGTAACTATATTCCAGACGTTATTAAATATGCTACTGGAGTGGATTTGGTAGAATGTTCTGTTAAAGCAGCTATGGGAGAAAGAATCGAAACTTCATCTTTTGGGGAACCAGAAGGATTCTATTCATATTTTGCCGTTCATAGCTTAAAAGATGGTATTTTAGATAAGGTTGAATTTACAGAAGAAGGACAAAAACACATTCTTGAAAATCATTTAGTGAAGCACTCTGGAGACGAGATAAAATCTTTCACTGGTGCAAACACTACATTGGGATGTTTAATAATGAAGTTCGATTCCTTTGAGCAAATGATTCATATGATGGACAACTCGGAGGAATGGTGCAAAGTTATTTTGAAGAATTGAGGATAGTATGAAAGAAATTGGCGGTTACATAGAGCTTGATCAGGAAAAAAACCGGTGATTTGTGAGTGGAAAAAATGATTGTAGAAGTACATAGTAAAAATCAAATTGCGGAAATTCTAACAATGTTTTCCGGATGCTTATATACTCTATCAACAGGTCAAGTAAGCGTAGAGGAGATAGCAGATAAATTCTATAAATATGCACGTGTTATTGTGTATAGGAAAGACGATGAATTTGCGGGGTTTGCTGGATTTTACTGTAATGATAAAAAGGATAAAACTGCCTATATTTCCCTAATTGCTGTTGACTCCAATCATCGAAACAGTGGAATTGGAAAGGCCCTGGTAAATGAAGTGGTTAAAACGGCAAAAGAGTCAGGAATGAATATAATAAAACTTGAAGTGAGAAAGAATAATCAAAATGCTGTATTATTCTATAAAAGCTTAGGATTTATGATGTCGGATGACACTTCTGAAGAATCGTATTATATGTACCTAAACATAATTGAGAGCGCGTGATACTGTCACCAACCTCGCAATTTTCCTTCTCATCCCAGCCTTCCAATTTTCGCCCTCTAAAACATAAAATAAGCAGCCGAAGCTGTGGATGAGAAAAAGTGGTGAAGGACCACAATGATGCACTTAATCCCTTCTCATCCCCTGTGTTTTCTTCTTTTCGTCCACACCTACTTTTATTCTATTCTTATACACTCTGTGTTGTTCTTCTATTCTTCTTCTCCTTCACCACCTTGTGTGGTATGGTGGGGAAGAGTGTGGAGAAGAGATGTTGGTAGGGAAGAAAAGAAGAGCGGTAGTGAAGTGTGGATGAGAAGAGCGGATGACCACAGCGATTGATTTGAAAAGCCCATTAGAATATTTCTTTTGGGCTTCTCTTTCTTATGAACCTCTTTCTTATGAACCCAATATTAGCGTGTGGGTATCGTTTTGATATATGGCGCGGCAGTGCAGAATAAGCACAGCAGTGTTGATAAGCACAGCAGTGAAGAACATATCATGCAGCAGTGAAGAATATATCGTGCACCTGTTCTCACACTCTTGCGCCCGGCTTGAAAAAAGTCAAAGAATATGGTAATATATTATCGGTAGGCATGAGACATTTATCTCT
>NZ_JBNPMZ010000022.1:0-47908 GCF_050314255.1 Sporofaciens sp. SGI.106 | reverse complement strand
GTGAGTTACAACACCTTCTGTCGGCAGCTTGCCGTTTCCGATCCACTCAATAACCGTATCATAGCAGAACGGGCTTAAGTGTACACCAAGAAGGTCTAACTCTTTACGGTCGGAGATAATACTCCAGTCAACAGTTACCGGCTGTCCGAATACGGAGAACTCTACGAAACGTCCCATCTTACGGATGCAGTCCAGTCCCTGCTGTACGCTGGACGGATGTCCGCTTGCTTCGATATAAATATCACATCCGTAGCCGCCTGTCATCTCTTTGATCTTAGCTACAACATCTTCTTTTGCCGGGTTCATAACAACGTCTGCTCCGAACTCTTTTGCCTTTGCAAGACGGTCATCATTGATATCCAGTACGATAAGGCACTTCGGATTTGCCTGCTTCAGGGCACCTACCATACCAAGTCCAAGTGTTCCCACACCAGACTGAACTACTACATCTGTTGTCTTAACCTGTGCACGGTCTACACAGTGGAAAGAACATGCATATGGCTCGATAAGAGCTGCTTTTTCGATCGGCATATCTGCCGGTACCAGATACGGAAGAGCCTCTTTTGTCAGTTTTACATACTCAGCCATACCACCGTTTACATTATTCTGGAATCCAAACAGATCATGTTTCTCACACATCCAGTGACGTCCCGTCTTACAGAACATACACTCTCCACATGGTACGATCTGCTCAGGACAGATTCTGTCGCCAATCTTCCAGTTACCTTTTACGTTCGGTCCGATCTCTACAACTTTACCCACGAACTCATGTCCCGGAATCATAGGCTCCTTAATATATTTCGGCTGTCCGTCAAATCCCCAGAAACTTGCAGCTCCTGCAAAAGCTTTGGTATCACCTGCACAGATACCGCAGGCCTCCACCTTAAGAATCATCTCGCCCTCGCCGGCTCTTGGTGTGTCCACCATTTCAAATCTGTAATCTCCAGGTGCGTAAGCTACAATTGCTTTCATTTTTGCTGGTAAATTGCTCATAATCATTACCTCCCAATTTTAAATATTGTAAAATGACAAACTTCTTCCCCGGAAGTCCGAGGAAGAAGTCAGGATACTCACATGTGTTATTTTGAACGAATACGTTCACCTGTCTCAATATCAAACAGATGAGTCTTCTCTCCGCGAACTTCCAGTTTGATAATATCGCCAGCTTTATATCTGGTCTCATCATCAGTAATCAGCATTAACAATGTCTTTCCTACATGGATACCGATACGACGCTCGTCACCAAGGTTCTCGAATGTAGCAACCTCCTCCGGTGTACCCTTGGAATTCTCATCACCAATCAGCACGTCCATAGGACGAACACCCATCTTACACTTGAATCCATTGCTTACAACGCTGTTGTAACGCTCCGGAACAGCAATCTTAAGATTACTGTTCTCGAATGTAAAGAAGAAATGATCTCCATCTCCCACAATCGTTGTCTCCAGAATATTCATCGGAGGCTCACCGATAAAGGATGCAACGAACTCATTAACCGGATCATCGTATACTTCTGCCGGTGTACCATACTGCTGAAGAACACCAAAGTTAATAATAGCAATCTTATCTGCCAGAGACATTGCCTCTAACTGGTCATGTGTTACATATACAGTTGTACATTTAATGTCATTAATCAGACGTTTGATCTCAGTACGCATTGCCTGACGTGCTTTACCATCAAGATGAGACAGAGGCTCGTCCATCAGAAGCAGTTCCGGACGACGGATAATTGCACGTGCGATATTAACACGCTGTTTCTGTCCACCGGATAATTTAACAGGCATCTTGTCCAGAAGATCATCACACTGCATCAAAGGTGCAATCTCACGGACACGTTTGTCAATCTCTGCTTTATCAACACCTTTTGCCTTCAGGTTGAAAGCAATATTGTCATATACGGTAAGCGGCGGATACATAGCGTAATCCTCGAATGCAAGACCGATATGTCTGTCCTTCGGATGCAGATTATTTACCAGAGTGTCTCCGATATAAATCTCTCCTTTTGTAATATCCTCCAGACCAGCAGTCATACGAAGAGTTGTAGTCTTACCACATCCGGAAGGGCCGAGAAGTGCGATAAATTCGCCCTGCTCTGCAACAAGATTCAGATCCTTAACAGCATAATCGTTCTGTTTTGCACCTTTTTTCTTCTTACCGTCATTTTCATAACGTTTATAAAGATGTTTTATTGTCAATCCTGCCATATTCTTATCCCTCCTGTTCTGCAGCAAACTGCTTAATCACTGCTTCATTGTATCTGGTCAAGTATACTTTGGTATCTGCGTCAAAGAACATAGCATTATCAATCTTCATATCAACATAAACATCCTGGTCAATCTTAACGCTCAGACCATTCGGAGCGATCATACGAAGCTGCTTTCCGTCTGTTGCCTCTGCAACGATAACTGACTTATTACCGATACTCTCATAACTGTATACGATACATTTCAGGTATCCTTCCTTAGGCTCGAAGGAATATTTCAGATGCTGTGGTCTCATACCCATATCAATCTTGTCTAATCCCAGCTCATCCAGCTTAGCATACAGATCTTTTTCTGCCGGAAGCTCGTATGTCTTGTCAAGACCTTCTACTGCAAGCATATATTTGTCGCCGGATTTTGTAAGAGCACCTGTGAAAAGGTTAATCTCCGGATCACCCATCAGCTGTGCAACGAATTCATTACACGGCATATAGTAAATCTCATCGCCTGTACCGATCTGTACCACTTTACCTTCATTAATAATAGCAATTCTGTCACCCAGTGACATTGCTTCCATAAAGTCATGTGTTACATAGATACTGGTTGTACCAAAGTTTGCCTGGATCTCTTTCAACTCTGTACGCATGGAGTTACGAAGCTTTGCATCCAGATGAGCCAGAGGCTCGTCCATCAGGTATACTCTCGGAGAACGAACCAGAGCACGTCCCATAGCAACACGCTGTTTCTGTCCATTGGACAACTGGCTTGGCAGACGTTCCAGCAGATAGTCCATTTTCATCATCTCAGCGACACTCTGGATTTTCTCTTTAATATATTCTTCATCTTTCTTATATAACTTACTTCTCAGCGGAGATGCCATATTGTCATATACTGTCATCTGCGGATACAGAGCATAGTTCTCGAATACCATTGCCGTATCTCTGTGAGCAGCATCCACAAGGTTTACAATCTCTCCGTCAAATTTTACAACACCCTCTTCCGGGAGCTGAATACCGGCGATACAGTTAAGAATCGTCGTCTTTCCTGCACCGGCAGGTCCAAATAATACGAAAAATTCTTTATCTTTGATATCCAGTGTAACTCCGTCAAGAGCAGTGACTTTTCCGAATTTTTTTGTAACGTTTTCCAATTGTATTCTTGACATATTCTCACCTCTATCCTTTTACTGCACCGAAACTCAGACCACGTACCAGATGTTTCTGGATACAAAGTGCGAAGATGATAGCCGGCAGAGCAGAAACTGCTGCTGCTACAGCAAGCTGTCCATAGTGAGCACTATCTGTTCCCAGGAACTTTGTAATAGCAACCGTAATCGGCTGAACATTGGTACCACCAAGCATCAATGGGAATGTGAAGCAGTTCCATGCAAAAATGAATGCCAGAAGAGCTGCTGATACAAGACCCGGTTTGATCAGCGGAATAAGATTCTTGAAGAAGATCTGATACCATGTGTAGCCGTCAACCTGTGCAGCATACTCAATTTCTACAGAAATATCTTCAAAGTATCCTCTTACAACCCAGATCAGAAGAGGCATTGAGATCAGCTGGTATACCCAGATAAGTCCAAAATATGTATCATAAATACCCAGTGTCTGATAAATCATGAACAGAGGTAATACTACCAGGATCTCAGGAGCAAATTTGAAAGAAAGAATCTGGAATGCAATATCCTCTTTCTTTTTAAAGTTATATCTTGCCAGTGCATATGCAGCAGGCACACCTGCAAGTACGGAGATAATTACCGCACCGCCGGACACGATCAAACTGTCTAACATATACTGTAAGTAATCTGTATTAAACAATACTTCTTTGTAGTTATCCAAAGTTGGTGTAAAGATAAATGTCGTACTGTACATCTCAGCATCTGACTTAAATGTCAACAGCACCATCCAAATCAGCGGAAACAAAGCAAATATTGCATATATAGCCAATAATCCATTCTGAACTATCCGGCCTAATCTTTTTGTAGCTGTATTCATGCTCAACATCCTTTCCGTTAAATATTCTCAAATGTTTCAGATACCTTCGCCTACTCTTCCAGACCTGCTGCCTGTCTCTGAGCTGCTCGCTGTCTCTTAACAATCTGTTTTGCAACCATATTAATGAATACCCACAGAACCAGAATGTACGGAAGTGCGAATCCGAATTTCTGGAACTGGAAACCTGTCTGATAAGATGTCAGAGACAGGTTCATAAGAGTATCTCCAGGACCTCCCTTTGTAAGCGAGAAGATAATCGCATATTCCTGTAATGCCGCCATAAGACGGAACAGAAGAGCGATGTACAAACTCGGTTTTAACATAGGTAAAGTTAAGTTCCGGAAGTTGAACATTGTGCTTCCACCATCAATCTTAGCTGATTCAAACGGTGATTTCGGCAGTGACTGGAGTCCTGCAAGTACCAGAAGCATACAGAATGCTGTATTAACCCAAACGTCAATCATAACAGCTGTCATCATAGCTGTCTTCGGACTCGCTGCCCACGGGAAGCCTACAATTCCGAATACGTTCAGGAATTTCTCTACGATACCTACTGAGTTGTTCAGCATCAGCTGCCAGATAATTGTTGCTGTTACCGGCGCGATCATAAGAGGGAAGATAAGTGCCACTCTCATGATTTTAGAGAATTTATTGTTCAAGTTGTTCAGAAGGATTGCAATTCCCATACCTAATCCCATTTCAATAACGGTAGTAAAGAATGCATATCTAAGTGTTACCCACACTGCCTTCCAGAATACAGAAGACTTCAGAATCGTAATCCAGTTCTTAAGTCCAATAAAACTATATGTAGGCATTCTGAAAGAATAATTGGTTAATGAATAGTAAATTGCCATTATGAATGGAATCATAATACCAATCGTAATGATTAATGCAGGAGCTACAATTAAGTAAGGAAGCACCCTTGTTTTAAACGGTACCACATTCAGTTCGCTCGCAGCAGTACTGTTTTTTGTCTGCTCTTTCATCCTGTTTCCTCCAATCAAATATTTTTGTCAGTCCCCCTGGGTTCTGTTTTTTAGAAAAAAAATCAAGGAGGGTCAGGTAACCCCTCCTTGACTCTAACCCTTTAATGAACTATGTACGCTAAAATACACATGTTATTACTCAGATACTTCCAAGTCAGCTACAACTGTATCAAGGTCTTTCTTCAGCTGTTTCATACCTTCTTCTACGGACGCATACTTGTCACTTGTAACAAGATCCTGAAGAACTTCGGACCATTTTGTTGTACACTCGAAGAAGTATGGATGTGGTGTAAAGTAAATAGATGCATTATCCTGTAATGTTGCGAAAGCTTCAAGATAATTATCAGCCTTACCTACAATAGCCTTGTACTCTTCACTATCAAATACGGACTGACGCGGAGTATCCGGAGAAGCTCCCTCTGTACCTGCCCAAAGCATGTAATCCGGGCTTGTGAAGTACTGTAAGAAGAACCAAGCAGCCTCTTTATTCTTAGAATCCGCATTGATACCCATGGACCATACCCAAAGGTTGGACTTCATATCAGCTTCTGTCTTTCCTTCCGGAAGCGGAATTCCTGACCAGGAAATATTTCCGGACTCAGCAGAAGCACCCTCAAAGTTGTTGAAGTATGCATTACTTGTTGCATCGAACATCATAGCAGCTTTTCCTGCACCAAGGTCAACACCACACTGATACCATGTATATGTGGACCACTGATCGGAACCGCCTGCTTTAATCAGGTCTACCCAGTACTGTGTCATATCAATTGCTTCTTTGGAATCTAACTTACAAACAAGTTTGCCATCTTCGATAGCGAAGTCCTGTCCGCCCCATGTTGCAAACAGTGACATATATCCAGGATGAATTGTTCCCCAGTCACGAATACCACGAACTGCAATACCATATGTACCATCGCCATTGAATCCCTGAAGAGCTTTAGCTGTCTCAAGCAGTTCATCTGTTGTCTTCGGAACCTCAAGACCCTTCTCTTCAAATACTCTCTTGTTATAGGAAAGGTTGTTCAATTCCCATCCCATTGGAAGTGCCCACTGAGAACCTTCGCCTACAGCGTGTCCCGGAACAAGATCCCATTTCAGAGCGTTAACAACTCCTGGCATAAAATCATCAAAATTGTAATCTGCAGATGTTAATGCCGGATTGTCGATGTAGTCCTCCAACGGCTCAAGATATCCAGCCGGAGCATACTCCCAAACCTGATAAGCACCTGTCATGAAAACATCCGGATTTCCTGAACGGCTGCTAAGAGCGGTGTTCAGTTTGTCAAAGTAGTTGGACTCAGGTGTTGATGTATATTTAACCTTAATTCCTGTTAACTCTTCAAACTCTGGAATCTTTGCGATAACAGCCTTGGAATAGTTATGCTCATTGAACATTACATTGATTTCTGTTCCTTCATAATTCTTCCAATCAAAATCTTCTGCGCTTCCTTTCTCTGGAGCGTCACTTTCCGGCTCAGCACTTGTCGTCTTACCGCCGCAACCAATCAGCATTGATGCAACCATTGCTGTGCAAAGAAGTACGCTAATAACTCTTTTCTTCATACCTTTCTTTCCTCCCTTTTTTGGTTTGTTTGTTCGACACATAAAGTTCCCTCTCTATTCGGTTTACCTGCCCGAATTACTTTATGCATTTTGTTGAGTTAATTATATCTCTCATCATTACTTTTGTCAAGTTTTTTTACATTTATCACTTTTCACTATTTTTCACTGGTATTTTTGCACTAAATGTATAAATATTGTTTCGTTTTTTTGTCCGTTTTTTTCTTAACAATCTTTAGCCGTACTTGCAGTTCCTCCATTTTTAGTGTATGATTATTCTTATCGCACTAGATATGGAGGATTTTATAATGAAAGCATTTGAATATGACAGCGGCTTTATGAAGTTTGCCACATTATTAAGTCGCGTTACTCTGTTGAACCTGTTATGGATGGTCTGCTGCCTCCCTGTGATAACGGCTGGAGCTGCCACCATCGCCCAATATTATGCAACCAACCGTCTGATAGCCGGTGATATGCATGTATTTCAGAATTTCAAAGAAGGATTCCGCCTTCACTGGAAACGTGCCACTGTCGTATGGGTCATCCTGGCAATCCTGTCAGCAGTTTTCTTCATGGATTACCGGATCGTTACCACCACAGATATCCCCGGGAAAACTGCCCTGATAGTAATCTCTGTCCTGGCATTTATCACACTGGTAATGGGAATGCTCTGGATCTACCCGGTAATGATTAATTTTACCGGAACCATGAAAGAGATTCTGTTTAATGCATTTGTATTTGCATTTATGTATGCACCGGTCACACTGATTGCCGCAGGCTTTTACGCACTGACAGGTTTTCTGTTTGTCAAATTCCTCATAGCCAGAGGTCTTGTCTTCCTGTTTGGCCAGGGCATGATCGTATACGCCATACTTAATTTATATGAGAAAGTTTTCCAAAAATACCGAAACAAAGAAAATTAATTCATTTTAAATCCTGTAAGAAAAAAGTGGTCTCCCAAAGGAAACCACTTTTTTATATCTCCGGATATTTTTCTAGAACTTGAATGCAACCTTGAAGTCACCGTATTTTCCTGATGCATAGTCAAATGCCTTCTCCCACTCTTCCAGTGTGAAGTAGCTGGATACAACACCCTCTGTCTTCAGATTGCCCTTTACCATGTTCTCAATTACAAATGGATATGCATATGGGCTTAAGTGTGAACCGAGGATATCCAACTCTTTACGGTCACCAATAATGGACCAGTCAACAGTTGTCTCTGAACCGAATACAGAGAATTCTACAAAACGGCCAAGCTTACGTGTAATGGTAAGTCCCTGGATAACGCTGGACGGATGTCCGGTTGCTTCAATGTATACATCGCATCCATAGTCGTCTGTCAAAGCTTTAATTTCTTTATCAATATCACATTTTCCAGGATTAAATACCAGATCAGCTCCGAACTCTTTTGCCTTCTCCAGACGTTTGTCCTGCATATCAAGAACGATCAATAATTTTGGATTCTTCATTCTTGCGTATGTAATCATGCCAAGTCCCAGTGTTCCTGCACCGGAAATAACTACTACATCTTCATTAGTGATGCTTCCGCGGTCAACCGCATGTTTGGAACATCCATAAGGCTCAACCAGAAGTGCCTGCTCAACTGACATTTCTTCCGGTACTCTGCTGAGAACACAGTTCTTTGGATATCTTACATACTCAGCCATACCGCCGTTATTGTAAGACTGGAATCCCAGCATATCATGCGGCTGGCACATCCAGTAATGTCCGTCTTTACAGAATTTACATTTTCCGCAAGGTACGATCTGGTCAGCAATGATTCTGTCACCAAGCTCATATCCTTCTACATTCTCTCCCATTTCTACAATACGTCCAAAGAACTCATGTCCCGGAATGAACGGAGGTTTTACCCATGAAGGCTGTACATCATCTCCCCAGAACATTGCTGCACCATGGCTGCACTTTAAGTCTCCCGCACAGATACCGCAGGCCTCTGTTTTAATAATAATATCGTCTGGTCCACATTCCGGTGTCGGATATTCCGGCTCAAAACGGTAATCATCTTTACTGTATGCCACCAGTGCTTTCATTGTTTTTGGAGTACTTCCTTTGTTTGCCATAATTTTTTCCACCTTTCTATGATTTTAATTTTTATACCTCAAACTGTCCCCAGACAGTATCAAGTGCTTTGCTTACCGCACGATATTTCTCATACTTTTTCTGGTAAATAGCTGTCATCTCAGGATTCGGATATACACGATCGGATACATGCACCATATGAGCCGCCGCATCCTTATAATCCTTATATACACCTGCCGCGATTGCTGCCGCCATTCCACATCCAAGTGCTCCCAACTCTTTGGCATCTACCGTCTCAATCGGGAATCCAAGAGCATCTGCAAACATCTGAACCCACACTTTGGAATTCACTGCTCCGCCTGCCATACGGATCGCCTCCGGCGGTTTTCTGGAAGATAACAGCTTCTCAATATGTGTGCGATGCGAAAATACAACGCCCTCATAAATCGCACGGAGCATATGTGCCTTGTTATGATAGGTTGTAAGTCCGATAAATGCTCCTTTTCCAAGCGGATGCGCATTGGAACCATATAAAAACGGAAGGAAATACACATCACATTCATCCGGTTTTACACTTGCAACCTTTTCATTAATCAGTTCATAGAGATTGCTTCCCTCCGGAATCTGTTCATTCTCCATACAATTCTCAAGGAACCATTCCAGATTACCGGATGATGTTGCACTGCATTCCTCAACCAGATAGTATCCCGGCATTGCAAACAGAGAGTTCATGGCAATACTTCCATCCATGACCGGAGTCTCGGAAATATATTCATTAATACTCCATGTTCCCGCAATGGTACACAGTTCCTTCGGGGAAGTTACATCTACCGCTACCGCGCAGGCATCAATATCAAACATACCTCCCGCCACCGGTGTCCCTTCCGGAAGTCCGGTCAGTTCAGATGCTTCCTTTGTAATCGTTCCGCAAAGGTCATAGGAATACTTAATCGGAGCCAGCATATCATAAACTTCACCGATTCCCAGCTTCTCCAGAATCTCTCTGTCAAATCTCGCATTCTTCACATCCATCAGGCCGGAACCGGAAATATCCGTAGCTTCACAGTAAGCTTCACCTGTCAGACGGAAACGGACATAATCCTTTACCGAAAAGACATATTTTATATTGTCATATACATCTCTGTGATGATCCTTAAACCATGCAAGAAGTGCCACCTGCTGACACGCCATAAATTCCTGGCAGAGCTGGTCATGCAATTCATCATATACGCCGTTATCGTGCCATTTCTGTGGATATTTCCATGCGCGGCTGTCCGTAGAAATAATTCCGTTATATGCCGGCTTGTCATCTTTCCCCCATGGATACAATCCCTTGCCATGTCCACAGACCGCAATACCCAGGACATCCTTTCCATCAATACCCGCTTTCTCCAGCGCACGCTTTACGCAGTCGCAGTTGGCCAGCCACAACTCTTCCATATCTCTTTCCGTGTAGCCGGATTTGGGAGTAATAACTTTCGTCTGTTTTCCGGCGGTAGCAATTTCTTTTCCGGACAGATCAAAAATCGCAGCCTTCGTAGAAGTACCGCCGTTATCAAGCCCCATTACATACTTTGCCATCACACACACTTCCTTTCCCTTCTCAATATCTTATATCCATTAATCTTATAATCCCAGAAGCTCTTTTGCCTTCACAAACTGTTCATCCAGGAAAATACGGTTGCCTTTCACGATATCCTTCCAGTTCTCTTCACCGCAATACCAGAATTCCGCCACATATCTTCTCACACCCTGTTCATACAGTTTAGCAATCGCCGGTGGAAAATCCACCTGACCGGTTCCATAGGGAATCTCACGGAATTTACCCGGCACCGTCTCTTTCAGGTGCGCCGCTGCAATGTGACCTTTTCCGGTCATAATGTCACCAATCACATCCTTCGTTGCATTGGAAATATTCCCCACATCCGGATACACCTGCAGATACGGCGAATTCACACGATTCACGCTGTACATTGCTTTCTCTATGGTATTCATGAAATCATTCTCCATGGTTTCCATCGCCAGCATAACTCCATGGGATGCCGCGAACATGGTTCCTTCTTCCAGATTCCGATAGAATCTCTCCTTTGTGGTCTCATCACTGGTTTCTTCATAATAGCAATCATATCCCTGGGTCTGGATGATGCGGATTCCCATCTTTCTGGCAAACAGGACACCTTTCCTGAGAAGTTCCTTTGCCTCACTCTCCCATTTCTTGCTTCCAAGAGGATATTTTCTCTGAGCACTAAAACAAATGGTTTCAATTGGAAGCCCAACTTTCCGCTGAATCTCCAGAAGCTCGGCAATCTGTTCATCACTCCAGTCAAGTCGTGACATACGCATATCCGTTTCGTCAATACTCATCTCGACGTAGTCAAATCCCGCCTCTTTTGCAACAGTCAGACGTTCCTCCCAGGTAAGCTCAGCAGGAGTTGCTTTTTCGTAAATTCCAATACGATAGGTGTCTTTAAATTCCATAAAACGCCTCCTTATAACCCGCACAAGACATTGTGCAACTTTTATATTTCTTTCATTTAACACTAGGATAATTATACAATTATTGCACAAAAAAGGCAATTACATTTTTCCTCCTTTTATACTTTTGTACGGAAAAATACATTTAAATTGTTGACTATGCCCTCTCTCTCTTATATGATAATATATATAGAAACCGAACACCAAAAGGAGGACATGTTATTATGAAAATAGCAATTGGATGCGACCCGAACGCACAGGAAGCAAAAGAACAGTTAATTCAGTTTATGGAATCAAAGGGCTATGGCGAGATTACAGATTTCGGAAGCGAAGATCCGATTTACGCAAATACAGCAATCGCAGTTGCTGAAGCCGTTGCAGCAAAAGAATACGATCGCGGTATTCTTCTCTGCGGAACCGGAATCGGTGTTTCTCTTGCAGCTAACAAGGTCAAAGGTGCTTACGCAGCTTTAATCTCCGATGTTTATTCTGCAAAACGTGCACGTCTCAGCAACGATGCAAACATTGCATGTCTCGGAGCTTTCACTACAGGAAATAAATTAAGAGAAGAATTAATCGACGCATTCCTGACTAACGAATTCGTACCGGGATGCTCTTCTCAGCCTAAGATTGATGCTTTTATCGCATACGAAAAAGAGCACTAAGATCATCGGAATTATCACAGAATATAATTCGAGCCAGCCGTTTATCGGCTGGCTCGTGTTATTACCATCTTATTCTTTTACCTGAATACAGTTCTTCGCTACCCACTCTTTCACTTTATCGCGCATAATGTATTTGCGGATAGCGTCTTCCGGAGCTTCCTCTTCCATTTCCTCCACACTCTCATAGGACATTTCCTTCGCCAGGTCTTCCTTTGCTTTCTCGTATTCCTCGTCAGAAAGCTCAATATTTTCTTTCTCCGCAATCAGAGCAACGACCAGATTCTCTTTTACATTGGACTTTGCAGCCTCTTCCACTTTTTCTGCAAACTCATCTTCCGTCATATCCATGCTTTCCAGAAATTCTTCGAATTCCATGCCGTATGCCTCAGCGCCCTTCTCATAGTGATCATAGAAGCTCTGTTTTTCCTCTTCCAGTTCATCCTCCGGATATTTCTTTACCTCCGTATTCTCAAGAACCTTTTCCCATGAAGATTCTGTCAACTCAGTCAATGCATACTCTTCATTATTCTCTTCCAGAAGCTCACGCATCTCCTTTTTGTATTCCTCTACTGTCTCCGATTTCTGAGATATTGTCTGCACAAATTCATCTGTAAGATCCGGAAGTTCCTTCTCCGTAATAGACTTCACCGTAATCTTCAGGGTAACCAGCTGTCCCGCCAGAGAAGTAGTGGTGTCATCCTCCGCAAATTTATGTTCCGTCTCAAAAACATCACCCACGCTGTGACCTGCAATCGCATCATCAAAGCCCTCATACAGGGCTCCTTCACCAATGGTCACCGGATAATCACTCACTTCGCCATCCTCCAGCACCTCGCCATTCACTGATGCTGTATAGTCTACGACTACAATATCTCCTTCCTGAGCCGGACGATCTGTAATTTCTGTTGTCTGCGCAAAACCTTCCCGCACCTTCTGGATATTATTTTCCACAGCCTCATCCGTTATATCCGGAAGTCCTTCTACCTTTGGCACTTCCACTTCCTTATACTTTGTGATCGTGATATACTCATTCGAAACCGTACCTGATGAGCAGCCTGTCATTGCCATCGCAAGCCCCATTACCACTGCACATACTGCTGTCTTTTTTTTCATAATACTCTACCTCTCTTTATTTGCATTTCCGCTCTTCAATATCCATGATCATATCCACTCTGGTCTGATGTCTTCCCCCCTGGAATTCTGCATTTAACCATTCTGTAATGATCATCTTGGCAAGTTCAATTCCAACGACGCGTGCGCCGAAAGCCAGAATATTCGTATTGTTGTGCTCACGGGACAGCCTTGCAGAATATGGCTCACTGCATACAACAGCACGTATTCCCTTCACTTTATTTGCAGCCAGGGAAATTCCGACACCCGTTCCGCAGATCAGGATTCCCAGATCCACATTACCCTGAGCCACCGCATTCGCCACTTTTTCACCATACACCGGATAATTGCAGCTCTCGTATGAATCTGTGCCGTAATTGACTACCTCGTAGCCCTGTTCTACCAGAAAATCCACCACTTCGTTTTTCATATCTACCGCTGAGTGGTCATTACCAATTCCAATTTTCATAATCAATTCTCCCATCTGTATCTTCCAAATTTTTTATATTTATATTATAATTAGTATTTGAGCGAATATCAACGCCCTGTCAATAATATTTTGATATGTTAGGAGATTCTTTATGATAAAACTGATTGCAAGCGACCTGGATGGCACTCTTCTGCAAAATGGTGCACAACAGCTCAACCCGAAAGTATTTGACCTAATCCGTGCTCTCAAAGAAGAGGACGTATTGTTCGTGGCCGCCAGCGGCAGACAGTACTGTAATCTGCAGAGACTTTTTGCACCGGTGAAGGATGACATTGCATATGTAGCCGAAAATGGTTCCCTGTGTGTTTATAAAAATCAAATACTTTCCAAAGGAACCATTGACAAAGCACTGGGAATACGTATTATCGAGGCAATCCATAACTTCCATCATTGCGACTGTATCGTATCAGGTGAAAAAGTGTGTTACACCGATTCCCGAAACCAGAGATTCCTGAACTATATGATTGATGAGGTAGGAAACGATATGGAGATTGTGGACAACCTTGCCACCGACATTAAAGAAGAGTTTCTGAAAATTGCCGTCTGCGATTTTGACGGAACCAAACGGTGTGAGAAATATCTGAAGGATATATTTGGCTCTGAGATTAAGATCGTAACTTCCGGAAATATCTGGGTTGATTTTATTGCCCCGGGCACCAACAAAGGTGTTGCCCTGGAGGGTCTGCTGAATCATCTTCACATCGACCCCAAAGACTGTATTTCCTTCGGCGACCAATATAATGATGTAGAAATGCTGCAGCTCACCGGCACCAGCTATGCCATGTCCAATGCTGCTCCGGGAATTGCCTACTACTCTACCTATGTCACCGATTCTGTAGAAGAAGTTCTGGAAGACATCACGGCGACTTTGATATTATAAAGGGGACAGCGAACCTGTCCCCTTGTCTCACTTATCTGTAAGCAATACTGTTCCACCTTAATTCATTCTTGAACTGTCGGATGGTTGTATCTTTATCAATGTATACAGCCTCAATTCCCATTGCTGCTGCCCAGTCTCCCATCTGCTCGGATGTCAGGTCATAGGAGAATGCTGTATGATGTGCTCCTCCTGCCAGAATCCAAGCTTCCGCACCTGTCATCAGGTTTGGCTGCGGTGTCCAGAAAGCTGTCGCTACCGGAAGCTTCGGCATCGGTTTCTCCGGCTTCTTACAATCAACATCATTAATGATGAGACGGAAACGATTGCCAAGGTCGATCAGAGATGTTGCAACACCCGGTCCCTCTTTGGATGTAAATACCAGACGTGCAGGATCCTCTCTGTTACCCATGGTAAGCGGCTGAACCTTAATTCCGATCGGTCCCTCGGAAATGGACGGACAAACCTCCAGCATATGAGCTTCCAGGATTCCTTCCTTGCCCGGAGTCATATTATATGTATAATCCTCCATGAAAGATGTTCCCTTTGCTCCCTTCATTCCCTGAGACATGATCTTCATCAGGCGTACCATCGCAGCCGTCTTCCAGTCACCTTCTCCACCGAATCCATAACCTTTTTCCATCAGTCTCTGGATTGCCAGACCCGGAAGCTGCTGTAAGCAACCGAGATCTCCAAAGTGTGTAACGATAGCATGGCAGTTCTGATCCTCCAGGAATTTTTCAAATCCCAGCTCAATCTGTGCCTGTACTGCAACATGTCTGCGGAATTCCTGCGGATCTCTTCCCTCTAACAGGATTTCATATTTATCATAGTACTCTTCAACCAGAGCTTCCACATCACCTTTGGCTACCGCTTCTACCTCAGCAGCAATTTCATTCACCGGATAAGCATCTACTTCCCAGCCGAATTTAATCTGAGCTTCTACCTTATCACCCTCAGTAACTGCAACATTACGCATATTGTCAGCCACACGCATAACGCGGATATGACTGCTTTCCACAATACCGATTGCAGTACGCATCCAGGATGCGATTCTTTCCTGAACTTCTTTATCTTCCCAGAATCCGACAATAACCTTACGTTCGATACCCATACGGCTCACAATATGTCCATATTCACGGTCACCGTGAGCAGCCTGATTCTCATTCATAAAATCCATATCAATGGTATCATACGGAAGTTCACGGTTAAACTGGGTATGCAGATGCAGCAGCGGCTTCCGGTATTCCTGTAATCCAAGAATCCATGACTTTGCAGGTGAGAAGGTGTGCATCCAGGTGATAACACCGGCACAATCCTCATCCTGATTTGCTGCATTTAAAGTCTGACGGATCATTGCATTGGTAAGCAGTGTCGGTTTCCATACCACTTCATATGGCAGGATACCGGATTTATTCAGAGCATCTACCATAATTTTGGAATGCTCTGCTACGTGTGCCAGACACTCATCTCCATACAAATCCTGAGAACCTGTACAGAACCAGAATTTATAATCTCTAATTTTCATCATAATTTTTTACCTCTTTAATTTATGCATTTCTATTTCTGTCCGTAATATGCATTTGCTCCATGTTTTCTGTAATAATGCTTATCCTGAAGCTCCTGTGGCGCAGGCTGTACCTGCGGATTGATCATCTCGCACCGCGCTGCCATCTTTGCAACTTCTTCCAGAACAACTGCATTATGCACAGCCTCATGAGCATCCTTGCCCCAGGTAAATGGTCCATGGTTCTTGCAGAGTACTGCCGGCATTGCCATGTATTCCTTTCCAGCAAAATGCTCTACGATCAGAAGTCCTGTATTTTTTTCATAAGCTTCGTCGATCTCTTCTTTTGTCAGATTACGCACGCAAGGAATCTCCCCATACATATAATCTGCATGTGTTGTTCCATAACACGGGATTCCCCTTCCGGCCTGAGCCCAGCTTGTAGCCCACGGGGAATGGGTATGCACGATTCCTCCCATATCCGGAAATGCCTTATAAAGCTCCAGATGAGTTGCTGTATCAGAAGAAGGATTGTATCTTCCCTCTACTTTATTTCCATCCAGATCCATAACCACCATATCTTCCGGTGTCAGCTTATCATAATCAACTCCGCTTGGTTTAATAACAAACAATCCTTTTTCACGGTCAATCCCACTTACATTTCCCCATGTAAATGTAACCAGTCCATGCTTTGGAAGCAGCATATTTGCTTCGTACACTTCTTTTTTTAATGCTTCTAACATAATATCTTCTCCTTTTCTACCATAGAAAGGGGAGATCTGTGACGGTTTTTAACCGACATCCGCTCCACCATAGTTGGCATCAACTCATAATCCTTCTCAACCGGAATTCCATGAATCATTTTCAGCATGACCGTTGCAGTAAGCTCTCCGAGACTCTGCAGCGGATTCTGCACTGTCGTCAACGCAGTTCCGTGATGCAGAGAAATCTCCGCGTTATCAATCCCCACAACCGAAATATTATCCGGTACACGTATCTGATGCTTTTCCAGTATTTCAATGAACTCCATTGCCACTTTGTCATTGTAACATACGTATGCAGTATTATCCTCAAGTCTTCCGAGATAGCGATCCTCTTCCTGCCGCATCCGCCTTCCGTCTTCCGTCGAGATCCAGATAACCTGTCCCTCGCGAATCGGAATGCGCGCTTCCATCATGGCTTCCACGAAGCCCGCATATCGAAGATGTCCCTGTCCGTCATCACATTTAAAAATAGCACCAATTTTCCGATGTCCTTTTCGGATCAGATACTGAGCCGCCATCTTTCCGGCCATACGGTCATTCATCGATACATGAGGTGCCTGTATCTCCGGGTAATAGGAATTAATAAAAACCAACGGAATATTCCGCTCCAAAATCTGCCGATACAACGGGAGATTCGGATTGGGGAGCGCACTCTTTGTCGCCTCCACAACAATTCCATCCACCGTATTTTCCCGAAGAAGCCTCCTGAGCACCTCCCGTTCACTCTCAATCGAATTGTGAGTGGACGCGAACTGTATCCCATAACCTTCTTTCGAAACGGTCCGCTCTATTTCACGAATAATTCCCGGAAAAATGTATTCATCAATATAAGTCGTAACCACTGCAATCTGCATGCTGTTAACACGTTTTTCCTGTTCTTTTTTTTCACGGATATAAGTTCCGCTTCCTCGTTTGCGTACAACAAATTCCTCAAACTCCAGTCTGGATATCGCATGGCGAACCGTCTGACGACTTACGGAAAACATCTCCATCAGCTCATTTTCCGAATACATCCGCTCACCCGGCTTCAGTTCTCCGCTTATAATTTGCTTTTTAATCCACTCATGGATTTCAATATATTTCGGTTTAGCCTCCATATTCCCACCTCATGCTGAAAATCTCATGATATCTAACGCGGATTACCTTTTATTTTCCAAGTCGAATTACATTCCAGGATGCCTTATGCAATGTGCTTGTAAGAATTCCCGCATCCAGAACTGACTGATTTACAGTCTTTGGATATACCAGTTCCCTGCCTGCCCCATTGCAGATTTTCATATCACTGTTTTCAAGAACAATATGCTCTTTCAGTGTATATCCTTCTAATCCTCTTACATCTGTTGTAAGCTGGATATCTTCATCTACATTACGGTTTACAGCAAAGATTGTTACCTCATCCTTTTCTTCGTTGTATACTGCAACACTCTCAATGTCTGTTACATTTTCATGCTCTGCAGTATCATGTACCGGAGAACTGATTACCGGTCTTAATACGGTTCCTCTTCCATACTTAGAAGCATGCATAAATGGATAGAAAATTGTCTGTTTCCATGCCGCACCGCCCTTTTCTTCTGTCATGATCGGTGCAATTACATTAACCAGCTGTGCCAGACAGGCCATCTTCACACGATCGGCATGTTTTAAAAGTGTAATCAACATTAATCCTACCAGCAAGGCATCCTCAAAAGTGTAAATATCTTCCAGCATCGGAGGTGCTATCTGCCATGGATTATTCTCGCGGATATCCATCTCTTTTTCTTTGGAATGGAACCATACATTCCACTCATCGAAGCTCAGATTGATATTCTTCTTGCCGCGTTTCTTTGCCTTAATATAATCACATGTCGCGATAACTGTGCGGATGAATTCATCCATGTCATCTGATTTTGCAAGGAAATCTGCTGTATCATTTGCTTCATTTCCATAATACTGATGCAGAGAAACATAATCCACGAAATCGTAGGTACGCTCCAGAGTTGTCGCTTCCCAGGTTGGGAAAGTCGGCATCTCACGATTAGAACTTCCGCAGGAAACAAGCTCAATTGTCGGATCGATAATCTTCATAACCTTTGCTGTTTCTTCTGCCAGACGACCATACTCTTCCATCGTCTTATGTCCCTGCTGCCATGGGCCGTCCATCTCGTTACCCAGGCACCATACCTTTATATTATAAGGTTCTTTTGCACCATGCGCAATACGCATATCACTGTATTTTGTGCCACCCGGATGATTACAGTACTCCAAAAGGTTGCATGCATCTGCAATTCCTCTCGTTCCGAGGTTCACCGCCATCATCATCTCTGAATTTACTTTCTTCGTCCATTTTGCAAACTCACCAACACCAACCTCATTGGTCTCAAGGCTCTGCCATGCAAGCTCCAGACGTTTTGGTCTGAGTTCCACCGGTCCCACACTGTCTTCCCACACAAAACTGGAAACAAAGTTTCCGCCAGGGTAACGAATAATAGGAACATCCAGTTCCTTCACCATATCGATTACATCCTTACGGAACCCATCTTCATCAGACATCGGATTTCCCGGCTGATAGATTCCATCATATACAGCTCTTCCCAGATGTTCGATAAAAGAACCATAAATTCTCTTATCAACCTCTGCCACTTTAAAATCTTTATCAAGAATCATTTTTGCCTGTTTCGCCATGCTGTTAATCCTCCTCTAGAATAATGCGCAAAATCATAATCTTCATTTTTCGGGTAATAGTGACTGAATACCCTGGAAAATAATTTGGATTCAAAGTATGCCAGTATGGACACTGTAAATACCAGCACTACCAGAATTCCTTTGACAAACGCCTGTAAAGATACAAATGCCAAAAGCAACGGCAACCCGTGAATCAGCACGATTACAATCGTAGAAGGCAAATGCCGGACTGCCATAATCAGCGAATTTTTCACCGTATTTTTTACAGTATTATCAAACCTTGCAAGGACCGGAAATACATAAACACCAATCATAATCAGAAATATTCCCAGAACAATTGCCACAATTGCCACAACAGAACTGATTGCCTGTCCCATACCGCCAAGCAGCAGGAAATCTGCCGCCAGGACTCCGAACACCACCAGGATCATCAGCCATATTATCGTTGCCTGACGGAAATTCTGTTTGAAAGATTTTATAAAATCCTTCCACACATAAGATTCTCTGTTCTCCGCCATTTTCAGCGTATTATAATACAGTGCGGTTGTGGCCGCTCCAATCGTTATGATCGGGATACAACAGACAAGATACAGAATGTTCAGAATAAACATATCCCCAAGTCTGCTTAAAAAGTTCATAATTCTGCCATCCGGATTCATGTATTTCCCTCCCAGTTTTCTTAAATCATTCTGATATTTTCATCAGATGTTTTACTCATAATCAAAGACCGGTACTTTTATTCCGTCTTTTTTCTCCCACTTCACCTTCATCAGCATTGCATGACGATTCGGGTTATAGAGTGGATTACCTACAATTTCTTTCTCTGTTCGTGCATGGTATACCATTACATCGGTACCATCTTCAAGCTTTGTAAAACAGTTATGTCCCGGTCCGTAAATGCCTTTTTCCTCGTCAGTACAAAGAACCGGATATCTGGATTTCTTCCAGGAAAGCGGATCCAGAAGATCACTGTCTTCATCAGCACTCAGCATCCCCACACAGTAACATACGCCAGTCTCACTTGCAGAATATGTAAGGAACAGCTGTCCCTCTCCGTTCTTAATCACAAATGGTCCTTCGTTTACCCAGAAACCAACCCGTTCCCAGTCGTAATCCGGAGTTGTGAGAAGTACCTGTTCTGTCTTAAGCTTATATGGGGATTCCATTTCTGCTATGTACAGATTAGAAATCTGCTTACCTACACTTACCTTCTCAGCCCATACATAATAGTACTTGCCTTTATTTTCAAAAACAGTAGCATCCAGCGAAAATGCTTCGAACGAAAATTCATCTCCGTCTGCCCTTTGCATTTTACCTTTTTCTGTCCAGGTTCCGGTAATCGGGTCTTCGTCTGTGCATTCCAGCACGTAAGGCCGAATCTTCCACACATCGTCCTTCTCCCCGCCCGCGAAATAAATATACCACTTTCCTTCCAGATAGTGAAGTTCCGGTGCCCAGATATGTTCGCTCATCGGTCCGGACGGATGCTTTACCCAGACGGTATGTTCCCCGGCATCTGCCAGTGCCTCCAGACTCTCAGCTCTTCGGAGCACAATCTGATCATATGCCGGTACAGACGCCGTAAAATAATACATGCCGTCTGTATGTCTGTAAACGTATGGATCCGCACGCTGCGGAATCCATACACAATTGTATTTTAATTCGTGATTTCCATTCATATTTTAACCCTTTACACCACCGGCAGTCATACCTTCAATGAAGTAAGACTGGAAGCATACAAACAGTATCAGGATAGGCAGGATCGCAAAACAGGAACCTGCAATCAGGATATCGTAGTTATTTCCATAAGGAGACATCAGACTCTGCAAACCAACAGGAAGTGTAATCTTGGACTGTGTACGCATAACGATCATAGGCCACAGGAAATTGTTCCAGCTCTGCATACCCTGATAGATACCCATTGCTGCAAAGGATGGTTTCATCAACGGAATCATAATTCTTGCAAAAATTCCATACTCTGTACATCCATCAACACGTGCTGCATCCAGGAAGTCCTTCGGTATTCCTGAAAGGTATTGTCGGAAGAAGAATATGAGCATGGGAACAACCAGATACGGGAGAATGATACCCCACATAGAATCCATGATTCCCATGTTAATAATCAGACGGTACAGTGGAAGAATGATAACCTCAGTAGGAATCATCATAACCAGAAGTACACATCCAAACAGGAGATTTTTCATCTTGAACTCATACATTGCAAATCCATAACCTACACATGCACTTAAGAACAATGCAAGTACAAGCTGAACAACCGTAATAATCAAGCTGTTCTTGTACCAGTTGAAGTAATTGTTCTGTCCGCTGAAAAGCAATTTATAGTTATCAAGATTCGCTGCTGCCCAGTCAATGTTAAAGTTCAGTCCATAACGCATCAGGTCTGAGCCCGGTCTGAAGGAAGACACCAGAAGCAGGATCAACGGAAGCAATGTAATTCCTGCCACGATTACAAAAAATACAAACAGGAGAACGGATAATGTCATAGATTTCTTTTTCATAATTATTCTCCTTTCTTAAACGTACCGTTCAGTATCAGCTGAACCACGTTAATTGCCATTACTATCAGAAGCAATACAACACCGATTGCAGAACCGATACCGATATTATTCTGCTCCATACCCATACGATACAGGTATCCAACAATAGTCGTACCTACGTTATTCGGTGATTTATTACCATTGAACAACAGGTAGGATTCCGTAAACATTGCCATACCACCAAAGATTGAAATTGTTAATACGTATAC
Organism: Sporofaciens sp. SGI.106; assembly: GCF_050314255.1. Taxonomy (NCBI): domain Bacteria; kingdom Bacillati; phylum Bacillota; class Clostridia; order Lachnospirales; family Lachnospiraceae; genus Sporofaciens; species Sporofaciens sp. SGI.106. Next base: position 25,805 of record NZ_JBNPMZ010000022.1, on the reverse strand, counting down.
ATTGGTAGATTTCAGAAGCGGCAGAGTAATATAACGGAACTGCTGCATTGCATTTGCACCATCAATCTCAGCAGACTCATATAAATCTCCCGGAATCTGCTGCAAACCTGACAGATAATACATCATATTAACTCCTGTCCATCTCCACAGGCAGAGTACAAACAGCGTAATCCAAACCGTAACCGGACGGCGAAGCCATACCAGCGGCTCTACTCCGAATAATCCCACAACCTGATTCATAAAAGAACCTTCCAGTTCTCCGAACATCATACGGAAAACAACTCCGGCTACAACGACTGATGTCAGTGCAGGGATAAACATAATACTTCTGAAAAATCCTTTTGCCTTCATAGCCTTACTGTTCAGCATCGTTGCAAGAAGCATAGGAATCGGAAGCATGATCGCACATGATACTACAGTATAGAATGCACTGTTTTTCAAACATTTATAAAACACAGGGTTCATCAGGGTCTTGTAATTGGCCAGTCCAACAAACGTTGCTTCTCCGCCCGCCACCTTCTGGAAACTCATCATAATTGTACTCACAATCGGATATGCGAAGAAAATCAAAAACGTCAGTACAAAAGGAAGCACAAATACATATGGTGCTGCTTTCTGTGAATACAGAAAACGCTTAAAAACGCTCTTTTTTTCCATAATTGGTTCTCCATTCCTCTAAAAAATCCAGCAGTTTTCTAAAGCAAAAGGCGTATTTTACAATACGCCTTTCTCCTCTTTTATTCATTCAGCCAATCTTAGTTGTCGTATACAATACTAGCCTGTTCTGTTTCCAGCAATTCCTTAGCATCCTGATCAATTGCATTTTCAAATGCATTTGAGTATGTTGTAGATACCAGAGTGCTGTATGTAGCTGAATATCCGCCAGAGATATCCGGTGCTGTTAAATCTGTACCGTTTTTCTTAATGATATCAAACGGATTTGTCTGGAAATATTTCAGGAACTTGTTATCTTTGTTCTCTGTAATTTCCGGATCATCCCACAGGGAAGTTCTGATTGGGTCAAATCCTAATACATTCCACTCATATTTGTTACCTTCCTCAGACAGCTTAGCAAATGCAAGGAACTCTTTTGCAAGGTCCGCTTTGTCTGTGAACTTCAGTACGGATGTACCTGTTCCACCCTGAAGTACTTCACGGGTATCTCCCTCATTCCATACAGGAATTTCGTAAATAGCCATCTTTCCTTCAAGATCCGGACAGTAGTCTGTGAAACGTCCCATATACCACAGAGGCATTGCAAGAGAAGCAACTCCGCCGTCATTCAGGTGACCATACCACTCTTCTGCATGGTAGAATCCGCCAGGAGCAATCTCGCAGATACCAGCATCAATCATCTTTCTGATGAAATCGATAACGTCAGCGTGCTCATCTGTGTCAATGTTCGGATTTCCATCTTTGTCAACATACTGAGCGCCTTTTTCCAGCATCATTAACTGTGGAAGGAATAAGTCTGCTGTCTCAACTGCGCACATCGGTTTTCCTGTCTTCTCAAGAACAGTCTTACCCGCTTCAAAATAGTCATCCCATGTTACGATTGTAGCCGGATCAACACCAGCTTCATTCATGATGTCCATGTTGTAGTAGCATACAGAAGCGCCAAGGTGGAAGTCAATTCCATACCAGTTATCATCTTTACCATACATGGTAATACGAGACATAACAACTTCATCTTCGTATGGCTCAACTACATCATTCAGTGGAAGCAGATAATCATCTTTCAGGAAAGATCCATAATATCCAACCTCAATATCTGCCATATCCGGTGTTCCTTCTCCAGCCTGGCATGCTACCAACAGCTTGCTCTGCAGAGAGTGAGATTCACCTGTAGTTACTGTCAGGTTAATCGGGTTGTCCGGATTCTCTTCATTCCACTTATCTGCCATCTCGGTATAGAAACCTACGTGCAGTTCCTGGAATGTCCACAGAGATAACTCTGTACCGCCGTCAACGAAAGTATTCTTTCCTTCTGTCATACCATCGCTGCTGCTTTCTTCGGTAGTTTCTTCAGCATCCCCACTTTCAGTGCTGTCGGAGTTGCTTCCGCCACAGCCAACTAACATAGAAGCTACCATTGCTACACACAAAATACCACTTACGATTTTCTTTTTCATGTTTTTCCTCCTTTTCAATAGTTTTTGTGCATTTTCGACAATTACTTGTCTTCGCTTTTCAGCTTTGTAACTACATCTTACAATACAATCACCCAAAAAGCAACCCGTAATATTGTACAAATGTATGTACATATTTTTGTAAAACCTCACTTCTTGTACGTACAACTTATGAGTTGTATTTCCACTTTTTGCAAAGTTGTATTTAAAAGTAGAAATAGGGGGGCAGTTCCTGTGACTCTCTAAAATGAATCGCAGAACCTGCCCCCTAACTCACAATCAGACTTTATTTCTTTTCTTTTTCCTGCTTAATCATCGTTTTCGCACCGCTGACTACCAGAACCATGGAAAGAACAATCAAAAATACCGCAATAACCGCGCGCACATAGCACCATGTCACACCTGCTGCCCCTGCTGCAATTCCAACAATATTTGCTTTCAGTGTAAAGCAAAGAGACACAATTGTTACCACATGCATGAATACCATCGGGAACAGGAACATCCTGTTATTCTTTCCTTCCTTTCCAAGCCATACAGCAACTGCCAGAAGACCAAGTGCTGCAAGAAGCTGATTGGAAGCACCGAACAGCGGCCAGATATTTGCATAGCCGGTAAGTCCAAGACCAATTCCCAGAACAACCGTAATCAAAGTTGCCACAAACGGATTCGTCAGGATCTTTTTATATCCGACTGCATCCTTATAAGTCTGTCCAGGTTCAAGCCAGAACTCCTGGAACATATAACGTGCCAGACGTGTTGCCGTATCCAGCGATGTCAGGCAGAATACAGATACTGTCAATACCAGAAGCGTATATGCAATATTCTCCACTCCGCCAAGTCCCGGAATAGAACCCAGCATTTTGGAAATACCGGTTGCAAATACAACGGTCGGTGTTACGATCTCACCGGATGCATAATTTGCCCAGATATAGCCAACGGCACAAAGAGAAATAATTGCAAGAGCACACTCGATCAGCATACCGCCGTATGCAATTGGCTGAGCATCCTTCTCATTGTCCAGCTGTTTTGCTGTTGTTCCGGAACCAACCAGTGAATGGAAACCGGAAATAGCACCGCAGGCAATCGTTACAAACAGCGCCGGGAATATATATCCCAAAGAAGTTCCTGTCGGTGCAAGTGTATCTTTTAATCCTGTAAATGCCGGGATGTCCATATGAGCACCCCCCATAAGTCCGCATCCAATAATACCTACAACCGCAACGATCATCATGAAGTAAAGCAAAAATGAACTCAGGTAATCTCGAGGCTGAAGCAGAATCCAGACCGGAGCCACTGATGCTGCCAGAATATAAATGCCTACGATAATCATCCATGTTTTATTATTCAGATAAATCGGATGCCAGTTAAGACCGATCACCATACAGGCTACAATCGCAGCCACACCAACGATAGTGGAAACCATCAGACTTGCATTTCTTCTGTAAACCAGAAATCCAAACACAATTGCAAGTATAATAAACTGAATTGAGATCATAGCCGTTGTTGCATTTGCAGCACTTGCAGCCTTATCAAGCACACCATTTTCATCGTATGTAGCCATAAATGTATTTGCTACGATGGAACCAAAGGCAGCAACCACCAGAAGCAATGTCAGATAGGAGAACAGAATAAATAATTTTTTAGCCTTGTCCCCCATTGTAACTGCGATAATTTCACCAATGGATTGTCCCTTATTTCGAACAGACGCAAACAACGCACCAAAATCGTGAACCGCACCAAAGAAAATTCCTCCGATCAATACCCACAGAAGTACCGGAACCCATCCGAATACCGCCGCCTGGATTGGTCCATTAATCGGACCTGCTCCTGCAATTGATGAAAAATGATGCCCCATCAGTACCGGAGCTTTTGCCGGAACATAATCCACACCATCCGCTTCTGTGTGGGAAGGGGTCACTTTTGAGGGATCAATGCCCCACTGTTTGGAAAGCCATCTTCCGTATGTAAGATACGCAGCCACAAGAATAGCTAATCCAACAACTAATACTACTACACCATTCATTGTAAATCCTCCTCTTTTCCTTTTTCTTAAGTTAATGTCTTTATGCTATAAAGGTCAGATAACTCCAGCCTTTGTGTAGCCCTTTACCATCTCTCTCGCCGCCTGATTACCGAATATTTTTTTCTCCTTTAAATCAAAGACCAAAAGTCTCACCTCGCTATAACCTCTGATCCCAAAACGGTAGTTTTTCAGGTAGCGATATTTCTTCACTGCACGCTTTGCTTCTTCCGACACTCCTTCGTCGCAGATAAATATGCCGGTCATAAAAGTATACATGTGATCTTTTTCCGGGCAGGATTTCCCGCCCCTTACAAGCTCCGGCTCAATATACTCTTCCACATGCCGGGAAAATTTGTCTATATCTGCTTTCTCCAGACAGTTCACACATTTAAAAAACGCATGCTCGAAACAATCTGCCCGCCACAATTCCGCTTTCTTAATAAGAACGTACTTTGCACTGGTCACATTGAAGCCCGCATGCGCGTCATAGATATCGCCATTGATATCAAAAGGTTTCTCTATGTCATAACTGGTCTGATAGGAAGTAAGCAGCTGAGCTAATAATTCTGTTCCTGTCATTACGAGCTTTCTCCTCACAGTTATTTTTACATTTACGTATTATACACCTCTGTTCTAAAATTTCAATACTTTTTAGAGCGCACTCTGTATTTCGATTGTATTTTTTTACATACAATTGGGGACATACCAAAATGCAATTGGGGACGTAGCAAAATGCATTTTGCTACGTCCCCAATTTTACCTTTTTTTAAGTTTCAACACACTGAACGAACTGCCCGGTGCCTCATACACAAACCTGCTGCCCGCTCCTGTGCATATCTTCTCCTCAGGAGCCACCCTTCGCGGATTACCAAAATCATTCTCCGCCTTCGGAGAGTCCGCCGTAAGTACAAGTGCTGTATACGCATCTTCTACCTCACAGTCCAGGATAATTTCAACATCATCTCTTTCTCCGTTCATATTTACGATCTTCACCTGAATCGTATCTCTGTCACCGGATACAGACACCGCCGTTGACGGATGACTGGAAAGATATACCTCCTGTACCTTTTTGCCGTCGATGAAGCAATCGAATCCATCTTCTCTTGTCTCCACTTTCAGGTGCATGTATTCACCATATCGCATTGGAAGTTTAACGCTTTCTCCGATGGGCTGATCCTGGAACCAGTGGACCATGCACGCTGTTCCTTTTCCCTCTTCGATCATCCACGAATGATGTTCCGTAAAGATTGGTGACCAGTCATCGCTACGCTGATCCGTCTCATCCAGAGCAAACAGCATCGGGCAGTGTGAATTCCACAGCGTTACCGCTATCGGAATCTCAGGTGAATCTATTTTCACATCAGCCTCAAACACATTTTTTCCACTGCACTCATCCCCGAATGCCACATAGCAGATTTCCTTCTTTGTATCTCCGATTCCCGGGAAATTGTCCAACTCCATACTTGGTCCAATCTTCAGACTGATTTCTCCATTCTCTTCACTGGCATTTCCCACCAGTGTATGGGTCACCCCTGCTTTTTTCCCGTTGCAGATAACATTTCTCAGTGTCACGCCATCCTCGTATGCAATAAATCCGGGAATGCCCACATTCTTCGTATACATGGACGTTCCCTCCAGCTGCGTCTCATAGATTTCTTCACCTCTGTTTGCCGCAAGCATCTGGATTGCATAATAAAGAGGAATTGCAAATGTCTGATGGTTATTGAATGCGATCAAATCCGGGTACCAGCCCGTATAATCTACATTCTGCAGAAGTGGGGCATAGGATGTAAGCGTCACCACATCCTGATTATTCTCAATACCAAGCAGATACATCGTTTCTGCCAGCGCCGAGTACAGATTGCCGATGTCATTTCCGGAAGTCACCGCATATTCACCTACAAATATCTTCGGTCCTTTCCGGTCATAATCCGCAAACATATTCTGGTTCTCCTGAAAGAACTCCGGAGTACTATAGTAGTGTTCATCCACTACCTCTGTCGGATGACCTTCCTTTTCTGTATGAATATTGGAAATATAAATCAGTTCCGGATAACGTTTTTTTAATTCCTTATAAAATTTCTCATACCGTTCACAGTATTCCTGCCCGATATTCTCATTTCCTATCTCAATGTATTTCATGCCAAAGGGCTCCGGATGGCCAGCTTCCGCTCTCATAGTTCCCCACTTCGTGTCAGCCGGAGCCGTTGCATATTCAATTGCGTCAAAAGCCTCCTGAAGCAGTATCTCCAATTCCTCCCCCTCTGTCAGCTCCGCATAGCGCCCCTGACAAGTCAATCCGCAATTGATTACGTACATCGGTTCCAGATGCAGATCTTCACAAATCTGAAGATATTCATGAAATCCTAATCCGTTGGTAGCCCTGTAATGCCACATCAGCTGCTGTCCGGGGCGTTCCCACACCGGTCCTATGGTATTTGGGAAACGCATCATAGTCTCCTTTGTAAATCCCTCTACAATGCATCCTCCCGGAAAACGCAGGAATTTTGAATGTGTGCCCTCCAGCATTTCCATAAGATCCTTTCTCATTCCATGTCCCTTATATGTATCAGCCGGCATCAGTGATGTAAATCCTAATATTACTGCCCCCTCACTCGCAGACCGAATTCGGAAAATACAGTCGCTGACCGCGCCTTTTGAACGAAGCACCGCGTCAAAACGCCGGAATTCTTCCGTTTTCGGAAGCTGAATCTTCGTCTCTGCCAGGGCTGCTCCACCATTTTCCCTTTCTATAGTCAGCACAAGCTCCATATCACGGTCCGCTTTCGCAAACATGTAAAACGGATACTCTTGTCCAGCCTCCACTGCAATGCCACGGTACCCCACATTATAAACAGAACCACCTTCTGAGAATTCTATCTTCAGAGCCGCCTCACGGTTTTTATTCAGCGTCCCCTCTCTCATCAGTATAAGATTTGCAGCTTCCCCATACCATGCCGGAACAGGAGTTGGTTTTATTCCATCAAGCCAGCGCTTAAGTCCTTCTCCATTATTAAACTGATCCCGCCATCCGGTAGGTGTCTCAAAGCCATAGCACCCGTCAATCGGCGTACATCTCTCTGGTATTATCGAGTCTTCAAATGCCCGGTTACGAAGCATCTCCGGATAAAGTCCTCCATCTCCCGACCGATTAATGTCTTCAAAAAATAATCCATATAGGTCCTCTGCCACAGGAAATTTTACCTGTTTTGTCTGAATCTGAATCTTGCTCATTTTTCCTTCCTCCTGCTGCTGAAATATTTTTAATTGTACTCTCATCTGTCTTTTCTTACAATATACTTTTTTTAAACACTCCAGAGAGGCCTTTACAAAAACCGTCAAAATAATCTCTTGACATTCCCAGTTCATTTTGCTATATTACTTTTAATACTCTTTGCACTGCATATTCATCTACAGTACAATCTGAGCAGGCCGAAGGCAAAAGCCTATGGAGCCGGGTCACCCAGGTGACAGTGGATAACATTTTCCGCGGGACAGTAGTTGCTATTACTGGATCCGTGTTTTTTTATACCTTTTTTGGTAAATATCTGAAACGGAATCCGGTTTTACTGACATCTTATTCTGCAGGGCATAACATAAAACAGATTAAAAAAGAGGTAATGATTATGAAAAACAACACTGCAAATTCCACTCCGGCTTCTTCTGAGTATGATTTTCAGAAAACAGCCACAAAAGTAACTACCGTCAGCATTGTCGGCAATACGATTCTATCCGCTTTTAAGCTACTGGCAGGTATTATTGCCAATTCCGGAGCCATGGTCAGTGATGCCATCCACTCTGCATCGGATGTATTCAGCAGCATTATTGTCATCATTGGCGTGAAACTGTCAGCCCGCGAATCTGATAAGGAACACCCCTACGGTCACGAACGTTTTGAATGTGTAGCTGCTATCATTCTGTCTGCTGTTCTTCTGGAGACGGGACTAATGATCGGCACTAAGGCCGCCCGCAGCATATTTAACGGAGATTACAATTCTCTGGCTGTTCCGGGAATACTGGCCCTCGCAGCCGCTATCATCTCCATTGTATCTAAGGAGGCTATGTACTGGTACACGAAAATTTATGCCCAGCGCATCGATTCCAGTGCTCTGATGGCAGACGCCTGGCACCACAGAAGTGATGCCCTTTCTTCCATCGGTGCTTTAATTGGTATCGCAGGCGCAAGGCTTGGTTTTCCGGTCCTGGATCACATTGCAAGTCTGGTAATCTGCTTCTTCATTGCCAAGGCCGCGTATGATATTTTTATGGATGCCATTAACAAAATGGTGGACCGCTCCTGTGATGAAGATACGGTCAAAGCACTGAAAAAATGTGCCGCCCAGCAGGAGGGTGTTCTCAGCGTAGACTTTCTGAATACCAGAGTGTTCGGAAATAAAATATACGTAGATATAGAAATAGGCGCCGATGGTGCTCTCTCCCTGAACGAAGCTCACACTATCGCCGAGAGAACCCATGACGCCATTGAAACCAAATTTCCAAAGGTTAAACATATTATGGTACATGTAAATCCATACCACGAAAATCACAAATAAGCACATTTACAGTGTACATTCAACAGGGATATCTACTTTTCCATTTCCACCAGATATCCCTTTTTTTTAAGCATTTCTTCAATCATATCCAGTGTTTCTTCGCTGTCTGCCTCAACCGTATGGTAATGATAATTTGAGGTAATGTTCTTAAGCGGACTGGATTTCCCATTTCGGATATCTTCCATAAATTCCCGGACTTTTCTGCGTGACCCTATATCAAGTGTTGCTTCCATGCGCCCATATACCCGATGATTGACCATAACATTTAATATCTTACCGCCCAGATCTACAATAGAACACAACTCATCTTCCAGCTGTTCATCCGTATGGCTAACTTTAAAAATCCTTGTAACTGCATGTGATGTATTTAAAATATACCCTCTATTCGTGGAAATGATATCGTATCCTGCAGCTCTTATTAATGCAATATCCTGTACAACCACCTGACGGCTTACATCAAAAAGCGCAGCCAGCTTACTGCCTGAAACCGGAGTTTGACTATTTCTTATTTCATTGATAATTGCATCTCTTCTTTCAGATCCTGTCATAATTATTCCCTTTCTTCTATGTCTGCGACCACAGACACTTCTATTCATATTTTACATCCTCCAGTTTATTTTGCAAGTATTCCTGAATAATCATATCCACAATTGTTACATTAATTGGATTCACTTTGGTCTCAGCCGTGATAAGAAGATTTTTTCCAGGCATAATTCCGTTACGTCCCATTTCCTCAATTCGCCTCACTGCATTGCGGGCATATTCCACATCATCCATCATGCCCAGGTGCTCCCAATAAAATTCTTTTCTTGTTCTTTTATTCAGAACGGTAAAATCCGGATGAATCACCCTTCCGCCGGTTAACTCCAGCGGACATTCATATTTATAGGGAACATTATTTCTTTCCAAAGCATCTGCAATAATTTTCTCAGATTTAGACCTGACCCGTTCCCCTTTTACAGTATAGATTTCTGCCGTCCCTTCTGCAAATGTTTTTCTCTGATAGGATATATCTTCCCATTTTTTTGCATAGTCTTCATCTGATATATACCGTGGTATAAGCAAACGTTGTCTGTCCTTTGTATATTTATAAAAGATTTCTTCCAAATCAGTTTTATTATATACAGCAAATGTCTTCTTCGCAACCTTCAAGCGCTCCTCCAATCTCTTTAAAAGTTTTGTATCATAATCTTTTTGGGCAAGCTTCTGCACCAGTTCGCCATTCTCTTTTTTAATATATTGGGGCCGAACATATCGAGAGCGCGGATTATTATAATAATACTGTACACAACCATTGCTGTGATTAATCTGAAGCGAACCTTCGGGATATTTTCTTAGAATATTCATCTTGACACGTAGGATTTTGGACTGTCTACGTGGAGATTTTCAATTTTTGAGTAACGACACGTAGGATTTTTATTTTTCTACGTGGGGATTTGAATTTTTTTATCTCTGACATGTAGGATTCTGAATTTTCTACATGGGGATTTTTGAGTTTTGAGTTCTGACACGTAGAGCCTCGATTTTTCTACGTGGGATTTTGAGATATTTGCCTTTTTACATGTAAGGGGCCACGAAACAGAGCAACATATGCAAAATAAATTTCCCTGTGTTTTTTACATATGTAGTACCTTACAGTACTTTATGCAGATATATGTGTGAAAAATCCCGGAAACCGAAGTTTCCGGGATCTGAATTCACTTATATTGCCTAATAAATCAACAAGATTACTCGATGATCTCTTTAACAACACCTGAACCTACTGTACGTCCACCTTCACGGATAGCGAAACGAAGACCCTGCTCCATAGCTACTGGGTGAATCAGTTCACATGTCATCTCTACGTGGTCACCAGGCATACACATTTCAACGCCCTCTGGCAGTCCGCAGATACCTGTTACGTCTGTTGTTCTGAAGTAGAACTGTGGACGATAGTTGTTAAAGAATGGAGTATGACGTCCACCTTCATCTTTTGTCAGAACGTATACCTGAGATGTAAATTTGTGGTGGCATTTTACAGAACCTGGTTTACACAGACACTGTCCTCTTTCGATCTCTGTTCTCTGAACACCACGAAGAAGAGCACCAATGTTATCTCCAGCCTGAGCCTCATCAAGAAGCTTACGGAACATCTCAACACCTGTTACAACTACTTTACGGTTTTCCTCTTTGATACCAACGATTTCTACTTCGTCAGATACGTGAAGAACACCACGCTCTACTCTACCAGTAGCAACTGTTCCACGTCCTGTGATAGAGAATACGTCCTCTACAGGCATAAGGAATGGCTGATCTACTGCACGCTGTGGATCTGGAATGTAGCTGTCAACAGCATCCATAAGTTCCATGATCTTGTCTCCCCACTCTCCTGTTGGATCCTCAAGAGCTTTCAGAGCAGATCCCTGGATGATCGGTGTGTCATCTCCCGGGAACTCATACTCGTCTAACAGTTCACGGATTTCCATCTCTACTAACTCAAGAAGCTCCTCATCGTCAACCATATCACATTTGTTCATGAATACAACGATGTAAGGAACACCTACCTGACGGGACAGAAGGATATGCTCTCTTGTCTGAGCCATAACACCATCAGTAGCAGCAACAACAAGGATAGCACCATCCATCTGAGCTGCTCCAGTGATCATGTTCTTAACGTAGTCAGCATGTCCTGGGCAGTCAACGTGAGCATAGTGACGTTTCTCTGTCTCATACTCAACGTGAGCTGTAGAAATTGTAATACCACGCTCTCTCTCTTCCGGAGCTTTGTCGATGTTCTCGAAATCTACTGCAGCGTTACCAGCAACTCTCTCTGCCAGAGTCTTTGTAATAGCAGCTGTCAGAGTTGTTTTGCCGTGGTCAACGTGACCGATTGTACCAATATTACAATGTGGTTTTGTTCTTTCAAATTTAGCTTTTGCCATTTTGAATGTCCTCCTTATTCAATCGCCTTTTCCAGGCATTTTTCTGATATTTTCAGTTTACTCGGCTATTTCTGATTATATTTCAAATCCATAGGTTTTTCAAGCCTTTTTCGTACTTTTTAGTACAAAATACACCTATTTCCTTATTTTTTACCGGACAGGACTTTTTCCTGTACAGACTTCGGAACCGGCTCATAGCTCTCAAAGAACATTGAGTAGTTACCACGTCCCTGTGTTCTGGAACGCAGGTCTGTGGAATATCCGAACATCTCGGAAAGCGGTACATAACCACGAACGATCTTTCCGCCGCCAAGATCATCCATACCCTCGATACGTCCACGACGGGAGTTGATATCACCGATAATATCTCCCATGTATTCTTCCGGCATTGTAACCTCAACCTTCATGATAGGCTCAAGAAGTACCGGTGAAGCTTTCTTCATAGCATCCTTGAATGCAAGAGAACCTGCAATGTGGAATGCCATTTCACTTGAATCGACTTCATGGTAAGAACCATCATAAACGTTAGCCTTAACACCAACAACCGGGAATCCGCCAAGGATACCGGATTTCATTGCTTCTTCAATACCTTCACCTACAGCCGGGATGTATTCCTTCGGAATAGCACCACCAACAACGGTAGACTCGAACTTGAATGTCTCTTCACCATTGACATCCATTGGCTCGAATTTAACTTTACAGTGTCCGTACTGTCCACGACCACCGGACTGCTTAGCATACTTACTGTCAACATCTACAGCCTTTGTAATCGCTTCTTTATATGCTACCTGAGGAGCACCTACGTTAGCCTCTACCTTGAACTCACGCAGAAGTCTGTCTACGATAATCTCAAGATGAAGCTCACCCATACCAGCGATGATTGTCTGACCTGTTTCCTGATCTGTATGAGCACGGAATGTCGGGTCTTCTTCTGCCAGTTTTGCAAGAGACTCACCAAGTTTACCCTGGGAAGCCTTTGTCTTAGGCTCAATTGCAAGCTCAATAACCGGTTCCGGGAATTCCATGGACTCCAGGATTACCGGATTACGCTCGTCACAGATGGTATCACCTGTTGTGGTAACTTTGAATCCGATTGCTGCTGCGATATCACCTGAATATACTTTATCCAGCTCTGTTCTCTTGTTAGCATGCATCTGAAGGATACGTCCAACACGTTCCTTTTTGCCCTTTGTTGCATTCAATACATAAGAACCTGAGTTCATTGTACCGGAATAAACACGGAAATATGCAAGCTTACCTACGAACGGGTCTGTCATAATCTTAAATGCAAGTGCGGAGAACGGCTCTTCATCTGAAGAATGTCTTACGACCTCATTACCGTCCATGTCTACACCCTCGATAGCCGGGATGTCTGTCGGAGCCGGCATGTACTCAAGGATTGCATCCAGGAGCTTCTGAACACCCTTATTTCTGTAAGCTGTACCACAGCATACAGGTACGGCTCTACATTCGCATGTTGCTTTTCTAAGAGCTGCCTTGAGTTCATCATTTGACGGAATCTCACCTTCCAGATACATCAGTGTAAGGTCATCATCCAGCTCACAGATCTTTTCGATCAGTTCTTCATGATAAATCTCAGCTTCATCCTTCATATCATCCGGAATTTCTACAATAGAGATGTCATCACCTTTTTCATCATTATAGATGTATGCCTCCATCTCCATCAGGTCGATAATTCCTTTGAAATCATCTTCTTTTCCAATTGGAAGCTGAAGACAAATTGCATTTTTACCTAATCTTGTCTTAATCTGTTCTACTGCATTGTAGAAATCAGCACCTAAAATGTCCATCTTATTAATGAAAGCCATTCTCGGTACGTTGTATGTGTCTGCCTGACGCCATACGTTTTCTGACTGAGGTTCAACACCACCCTTAGCACAGAATACACCAACAGCGCCGTCCAGTACACGAAGTGAACGCTCTACCTCTACCGTAAAGTCAACGTGTCCCGGAGTATCAATAATATTGATACGATGCTCCAGAGCGCCCGGTTTTGCCTTGCAGTGATCCTGCAATGTCCAGTGACATGTGGTAGCGGCTGAAGTAATTGTGATACCTCTTTCTGCTTCCTGCTCCATCCAGTCCATGGTAGCAGTACCTTCATGAGTATCACCAATCTTGTAGTTTACACCGGTATAGTAAAGAATACGCTCTGTCAGTGTAGTCTTACCAGCATCAATATGAGCCATAATACCGATATTTCTGGTTCTCTCTAATGGATATTCTCTTCCAGCCATTGTTGCCTCCTAAAATTAGAAACGATAGTGAGCAAACGCCTTGTTTGCTTCTGCCATCTTGTGCATGTCTTCTTTTCTCTTTACAGATGCGCCTGTGTTGTTTGCTGCATCCATAATCTCGTTTGCCAGTCTCTCTTCCATTGTCTTCTCTCCTCTTTTACGAGAAAACATGGTCAGCCAACGAAGTGCCAGAGCCTGTCTTCTGTCAGCTCTAACCTCGATCGGCACCTGGTATGTTGCACCACCGATACGTCTTGCCTTAACTTCAAGTACTGGCATGATATTGTTCATTGCCTCTTCAAATACTTCGATTGCCGGCTTGTCGCTCTTTGCTGCAATTCTCTCAAAAGCTCCGTATACAATTTTCTGAGCCACACCCTTCTTACCATCTAACATAATGTTATTGATAAGTTTTGTAACCACTTTATTATTGTATAACGGATCTGCTAATACGTCTCTTTTCTGAGTATGTCCTTTACGTGGCACGGTCCTTCCCTCCTTAAACATTCTTTGCTATTTAATTCATCGGTACTCACATGTGTCGTTCTAATGATACTGTGTAGTGCACAGGGCATACATTGTATCTTCAACCCTGCAACTTACTTTCTCATAGTTCTGTTTGTGAATTACTTGATATGGTAGTTCTTCTCACTAAGCTCAACAAAAACTTCGCTAAGTTTCGAAGAACAATCCTCGTACTAAGTTCATGCTTCGTCTGCGACTCGCATTCACTAAGTGCTCTGGATTTACTTTTTAGCGTCTTTTGGTCTCTTAGCGCCGTATTTAGAACGAGCCTGTCTTCTCTTAGCAACGCCTGCTGTATCCAGTGTACCTCTGACGATGTGGTATCTTGTACCTGGAAGGTCTTTTACTCTTCCTCCACGAATCAGAACAACACTATGCTCCTGAAGGTTGTGTCCTTCTCCCGGGATGTAGCTTGTTACTTCGATTCCATTAGACAGACGAACTCTGGCAATCTTTCTAAGAGCTGAGTTAGGCTTCTTAGGTGTAGCTGTCTTAACAGCTGTACATACACCTCTCTTCTGCGGAGCAGATGTATCTGTTGCTTTCTTCCTTAAGGAATTGTATCCTTTCTGAAGTGCCGGAGCTGTAGATTTCTTTACAGAAGTCTGACGTCCCTTTCTAACTAACTGGTTAAATGTTGGCATTTCATTTCACCTCCTACGATAAAAATAAGTTACTGGTTCAACATCTTGTTGTTTCTGTGCACATAAAAAAGCTATGCAATCTTATGCACGCTCTGATATTTTATTATGATTATTTTCAAAAGTCAAGGCTTTTCTGCAAATTATCCCGCAAACTTCGCCCTTATGTAGAATATAATCCGGTTGTACACCAGAAACAGAAGAATCCCTGCTAAAACGCCTGCAGAATCCAGCATAACATCACTGATCTGGCCACTCCTTCCAGGAACAAAAAGCTGGTGAAATTCATCGCTCGCCGCATACATAGTTCCAATAAGAAAGGACAGTCCTGACCGGTATCCCACTGCCGGGATATTGATTATGCGGATGATGTCTCCATCTATCTTATCTGAAAATGTTCCGGTCGCTGCCATCAATAAAATTCCAAGTATGGCATATTCTGTGGCATGTGCCGTCTTTCTCACCGGATAATCGATCCGGTCTGCAAATGCTTCCTGCGCCTCTTCGTCCCATTCTTCAAAAGATGGGACAAAGAACCGTCCCACTGTCCTGCCCACTGAATGGCTCATGTCCGCCGACTCATCTGCCGGCTTTGCTGAAAATGAAAAAATAAGCACCATCCATGCAAAGACCAGAGAAATCAGCACAAAACGCTTATAACCCAAGGACATCTGAGATTGCTCCCATTTCTTCCAGAGCTACATCGATCAGGTCATCCAGGCTGAGACCGGTAAACTCAATCGCTTCCATATAATCTCTGTTAGCCCCTGCCGCAAAACGCATCTCGTTGAAGCGCTTCATAACAGATTTATGTTTTACACTGGCAATCTTTTTATCCGGATAAATCTGTGCTACTGCTTTTACAAATCCGCTCATCGGATCTGCTGCCAGAACCGCATACTGAAGCTTGGTCTTTGCTTTCATGCCACACTTTGGATTATGTGCTTTGATGGCATCAAACAGCACCTTATCGTCGATCCCTTCCTTCTTCAGAATCTCCACAGATGTAGGTCCATGTACACTGATATCGTTCTGCCAGTCACACTGTTCCTCGTCCAGATCGTGAAGAAGTCCTACGATTCCCCAGTATTCCTCTTCTCCGGGTGCAAGGCGTTTGGCAAGTCCTTTCATAATAGCCTCAACAGCATATGAATGCGTAATATAATTCTCACCCTTCATATATTTCATCAAAATCTCATGTGCCTGTTCTCTGTTCATAGTAAATTCCCTCCATTTGTCAATATATGCTATCGTATCAAATTTTCAAAGCATTGTAAATCTGATATCTATTGCTTTTCTCTATCTCTTTCCGTATAATCGTATAGGATTCCCATAAAACATTCGGGAATTTCTACCTATTAGATAATAAATACGAAAGAGGACTTTGATATGGATTTAAAACCCTTCCTGATTGTATGCCCGCTTCTTTTTCTTGCGGGTTTTGTTGATTCTATCGGTGGAGGCGGCGGACTCATCTCCGTTCCTGCCTTTCTTATGGCCGGTCTTCCGCCCCATGCTGCTATTGCCACTAATAAGCTGGGTGCTTTCGGAGGCCTGTTTCTTTCCACCGCCCGATTCGTTAAAAATAAATGTGTAAGCTTTAAACTTGCCATACCTTCCGTAATCGCAGCCATTGCAGGCTCTGCTATCGGCGCGCATCTGTCATTGTTAATCGATGAAAAAATGATGAGTTATATACTTCTCATCATCCTTCCATTATCTGCCGCACTCGTTATGAATAAAAAACTATTTCATGACAACGGCAGAGACATCGCTGTTCTGGACTGCAAGACCTATGTCACCGCAACTGTCGCCGCTTTTTTCATCGGCGGATATGATGGATTTTACGGTCCCGGCACCGGCACATTTCTGATTATTGCATTCACAGCCTTTGCCGGACTCAGCCTTAAATCAGCAAATGGTCAGGCGAAAGTTATCAACCTGACCACAAACATTACCTCTTTAATTGTATTTCTGCTAAATGGACAGGTGCTGATCCCACTGGGACTTGCCGCCTGCCTCTGTAATATGCTGGGCGGTTACATCGGAGCGGGTCTTGCACTGCAAAATGGCTCCCGCATTGTAAAACCAGTTATTCTCTTTGTGCTGCTTCTACTTTTTCTGAAAGTATTCGGCATCTTCTAACCGCCTGCTTCTGTTATTCAAGTACGTAAAAATCCCTTTTATTTCCCGTCCAGCCTTCTGGACGGGCAGTCCTGACTGCAGCTGCTGCAGCCACATCCGCATCCACCATTTTTCTTCTTCCGGTATATACTGCGTGCCGCCAGAAAAATAGCCCCCAAAACCAAAGCGACAACTAAAATCGTGGATACAACACCACTTCCTGCTGTTAACAACATTTCCCTGTTACTCCTGCTTGTCTACCAGGCGAATCTCCAGCATCATGCCCATACTGTTGGCAACTCTCGCAAGCATATCGACGGTAGGACTATGCTTTCCGCCTTCCAGTCTGGCAATATTCGGACGCTTAATTCCCGAAATATCTGCCACTTGCTGCTGCGTCAGTCCTTTATCCTTTCGTGCACGGGCGTACTGTTTTCCCACTGCTTCACCCAACTTCTGCTGATAAGCCTTAACGACGTATTCCTCCTTTTCCAGATCTTTAACCTCACAATTCACCATTTTTTTCTCCATAGCTTTCCTCTCCCTATTATCTATGCATTCCTGTATGAAGTCAGGAATATCCCTTGTTATCCCTATAGTATCGCGCGCGATACTGGTTGTCAACCTTTTTTTATGTATACCCTGTATTATTTTTCACAATATGTACTGTTCAGAGCCAGGCAAAATTTCATAAAACAGACGTAAAATGCGAAGCATTTTGGAGGTTGGCTCTGAACAGTTACCACAACATTACCTGACATGCTAAAAAAGAGGATACTTCCTAATGAAATATCCTCTTTCAAAATTTCTTTTTACATTTGATTTTATACCTCTACGGTATCTTCTGCTTCCGCTCCATTTTCTTCAGTTTCCGGTGTATCATCCAACTCCTGAAGGTCGAGCTCAAACTCATCATCTTCAAACATCAGCTCGTCGTTGAGGTCCATATCCGTATCGAGTTTTACATCACGATACTTCTTCATACCTGTACCAGCCGGAATCGGCTTACCGATCAGAACATTTTCCTTCAGACCGATCAGGTGGTCAACCTTACCCTTGATCGCTGCTTCTGTCAGAACCTTTGTCGTCTCCTGGAAGGATGCGGCAGACAGGAAGGAATTCGTTGCAAGAGAAGCCTTGGTAATACCAAGCATGATCTGTTCTCCGGTAGCCGGTCTGAGACCTTCTTTCTCAAGCTCCACATTCTTATCTTCAAATTCAAGAATATCAACCATTGTTCCCGGCAGGAATTCGGAATCTCCTCTGTCTTCGATTCTGATCTTCTTCAGCATCTGACGAACAATAACCTCAATATGCTTGTCGTTGATTTCTACACCCTGCAGACGGTAAACTCTCTGAACTTCCTGAAGCATGTAATCCTGTGCGGCACGCAGTCCTTTGATTTTCAGAATATCATGTGGATTTACGCTACCTTCTGTCAGCTCATCGCCGGCTTCAAGAACTGCTCCATCCATAATCTTGATTCTGGAACCATAAGGAATCAGATATGCCTTGGATTCTCCCGTCTCGTTATTTGTTACGATAATCTCACGTTTCTTCTTTGTATCATTAATGGTTGCCACACCACCGAACTCAGTAATGATTGCAAGACCCTTCGGCTTTCTTGCCTCGAAAAGCTCCTCGACACGAGGAAGACCCTGTGTGATATCGTCACCGGCAACACCACCGGTATGGAAGGTTCTCATGGTAAGCTGTGTACCAGGCTCACCGATGGACTGAGCAGCGATAATACCAACTGCCTCACCTACCTGTACAGGTTCACCTGTTGCCATGTTCGCTCCATAACATTTTGCACAAACACCTCTGTGTGAACGGCAGGTCAGAATGGTACGGATCTTAATCTTGGTCGGAGTCTCTCCGTTCTCATCCACACCCTTCTTCATGATCAGCTCAGCACGCTTCGGTGTAACCATGTGATTAGCTTTTACAAGCACATTGCCATCTTTATCATAAATATTCTCACACAGATAACGTCCTGTAATACGTTCCTGAAGGCTCTCGATCTCTTCTTTTCCATCCATGAATGCCTTTACATACATTCCCGGGATCTCGCCATCTTTATCTCTACAGTCAACTTCATTAATGATCAGTTCCTGAGAAACGTCTACCAGACGTCTGGTCAGGTATCCTGAGTCGGCTGTACGAAGCGCTGTATCAGACAGACCTTTACGAGCACCATGCGCAGACATGAAGTACTCCAATACGTCCAGACCTTCACGGAAGTTGGACTTGATAGGCAACTCGATCGTACGACCGGTTGTATCAGCCATCAAACCACGCATACCTGCAAGCTGTTTGATCTGCTTATCAGAACCACGGGCTCCGGAATCCGCCATCATAAAGATGTTGTTATACTTATCCAGACCGGTCAGCAGAGCCTCTGTCAAGGCATCGTCAGTAGCCTTCCAGGTTTCTACAACCTCTTTGTAACGTTCTTCCTCTGTAATAAGACCACGCTTGTAGTTTCTTGTAATTCTATCTACAGTATCCTGTGCCTTTGCAATCATCTCCGGTTTCTGCGGAGGTACGGTCATATCAGAAATAGATACGGTCATAGCAGCTCTCGTAGAATATTTATATCCGGTTGATTTGATTGCATCCAGCACTTCTGCCGTCTTGGTTGCACCGTGTGTATTAATAACCTTCTCCAGAATCTTCTTCAGCTGTTTCTTTCCAACGTGGAAATCAATCTCCGGAAGAAGTTCATTTCCCGGGATCTCACGATCAACAAATCCCAGATCCTGAGGAATAATCTCATTGAAAATAAAACGTCCCAGTGTGGACTCTACGGTTCCTGTCTTCACAGTTCCATCAGCCATCTTCTTAGATACACGCACTTTAATACGTGAATGCAGAGTCAGGGCTTCATTTTCATATGCAAGAATTGCTTCATTTACACTCTTGAATGCCTTGCCTTCTCCCAGCGCACCCGGTCTCTCCTGCGTAAGATAGTAAATACCAAGTACCATATCCTGTGAAGGAACGGCTACCGGTCCACCATCAGACGGTTTCAGAAGGTTGTTTGGTGACAGAAGAAGGAAACGGCACTCTGCCTGAGCTTCTACGGACAGCGGAAGATGAACCGCCATCTGGTCACCGTCGAAGTCGGCATTGTAAGCGGTACATACCAGCGGATGAAGCTTAATGGCCTTACCTTCTACCAGGATAGGCTCAAATGCCTGAATACCAAGTCTGTGAAGTGTAGGGGCACGGTTCAGCATAACCGGATGCTCTTTAATAACATCTTCGAGTACATCCCATACCTCAGGCTGCCATCTCTCTACCATCTTCTTTGCATTCTTAATATTGTGTGCAGTTCCGTTCTGTACCAGCTCTTTCATAACAAAAGGCTTGAACAGCTCAAGAGCCATCTCTTTCGGAAGACCACACTGGTAAATCTTAAGTTCCGGTCCTACAACAATAACGGAACGTCCGGAATAGTCAACACGCTTACCAAGAAGGTTCTGACGAAAACGTCCGGATTTACCTTTCAGCATATCGGAAAGTGACTTCAGAGCTCTGTTACCGGGTCCTGTAACCGGACGTCCGCGACGACCGTTATCAATCAGGGCATCTACAGCTTCCTGAAGCATTCTCTTTTCATTTCTTACAATAATGTCCGGTGCGCCCAGCTCAAGCAGACGTTTCAGACGGTTATTTCTATTGATAATTCTTCTGTACAGATCATTCAGGTCAGATGTAGCAAAACGTCCACCATCCAGCTGTACCATCGGTCGAAGATCCGGCGGGATAACCGGGATATTATTTAAGATCATCCACTCCGGCTTATTTCCGGACTCACGGAAAGCTTCTACAACTTCCAGACGTTTTACGATTCTCGCACGTTTCTGGCCGGTTGCGCCCTCCAGTCCTGCCTGGAGTTCCTCGTATTCCTTGTCGAGGTCGATTGCTTTAAGTAATTCCTGAATAGCCTCAGCTCCCATACCTACACGGAAACTGCTTCCCCATGCCTCTCTTGCTTCCTGATATTCCTGCTCGGACAGTACCTGCTTGTACTGAAGGTTTGTCTCACCCTTATCCAGCACGATGTAAGACGCAAAATACAGCACCTTCTCCAGTGTTCTCGGAGAAAGGTCAAGAATCAGTCCCATACGGCTTGGGATTCCCTTAAAGTACCAAATATGTGATACCGGAGCCGCAAGGGCAATATGCCCCATACGCTCACGTCTTACACTTGCCTTGGTTACTTCTACACCGCATCGGTCGCAGACTACACCTTTATAACGGATTTTCTTATATTTTCCACAGTGACATTCCCAGTCCTTGCTTGGTCCGAAAATTCTCTCGCAGAATAATCCGTCCTTCTCCGGCTTTAATGTTCTATAGTTAATGGTCTCAGGTTTGGTTACCTCACCTCTGGACCACTCCAACACTTTTTCAGGTGATGCCAACCCGATTTTGATTGCATCAAACGTCATTGGCTGATATGTTTGTTCATTTGTATTTGGCATACTGGCACCCCTTCCTATTCGTCGTCTGACAATTCGTCAAAGTCAATCTCGAAGTCGTCGTCAAAGTCAAAATCATCTTCGTCTTCCGGCTCCTCTATATCTACGAGTTCCTCTCCCTGGAATTCCTGTGAAGTATAACCATGAGACTCAAATCCATCTTCTTCGCGGCCATACTTTCTGTCACCCTCGATCAGTGAATGGAAATCTGTTTCACCCATATCTACGGTCTCCATAATCTCCACTTCTGTATTATCATCACGCAGGACACGTACATCCAGACCGAGTGACTGAAGCTCTTTCAAAAGAACCTTGAAGGATTCCGGAATTCCCGGTTCCGGAACATTCTCACCCTTGATGATCGCTTCATAAGTCTTCACACGTCCCACAACGTCGTCAGATTTTACTGTCAGGATCTCCTGCAGTGTGTATGATGCACCATAAGCCTCCAGTGCCCATACCTCCATCTCTCCGAAACGCTGTCCACCGAACTGAGCTTTACCACCCAGAGGCTGCTGTGTTACCAGTGAGTAAGGACCTGTAGAACGGGCATGGATCTTATCATCTACCAGATGATGCAGCTTCAGATAATGCATGTGACCGATGGTTACCGGGCTGTCAAAAAACTCTCCGGTACGTCCGTCTCTTAAGCGCACCTTACCATCTCTGGAGAGCGGAACACCTTTCCAGAGTGCTCTGTGATCTCTGTTGTCATACAGATACTGCATTACTTCCGGAAGAAGCTCTTCTTTATGACGCTTCTCGAACTCTTCCCACTCCAGATTTACATAGTCATTTGCCAGATCCAGAGTGTCCATAATATCATTCTCATTTGCACCGTCAAATACCGGTGTCGCAATGTTAAATCCAAGTGCTTTTGCAGCCAGAGAAAGGTGAATCTCCAATACCTGTCCGATATTCATACGTGAAGGCACACCCAGCGGATTCAGAACGATATCCAGCGGACGTCCATTCGGCAGGAACGGCATATCCTCTACAGGAAGTACACGGGAAACTACGCCCTTGTTACCATGACGTCCGGCCATCTTATCACCAACGGAAATCTTTCTCTTCTGCGCAATGTAAATACGAACAGACTGATTTACACCCGGTGACAGCTCATCACCGTTTTCTCTTGTAAATACTTTCGCATCCACAACAATACCGTACTCACCGTGCGGTACTTTCAGAGAAGTATCCCTTACCTCACGTGCCTTCTCACCGAAAATAGCACGGAGCAATCTCTCCTCTGCTGTCAGCTCGGTCTCTCCCTTCGGAGTTACCTTACCAACAAGAATATCTCCGGCACGTACTTCCGCACCGATACGGATAATTCCTCTCTCATCCAGATTCTTCAGGGCATCATCTCCAACGCCCGGAATATCTCTTGTGATTTCCTCCGGTCCCAGCTTGGTATCACGCGCTTCCGCCTCATATTCTTCAATATGAATAGAAGTATACACGTCATCCTGAACCAGACGCTCACTCAAGAGAACCGCATCCTCGTAGTTGTAACCTTCCCAGGTCATGAAACCGATCAGCGGGTTCTTACCAAGAGCCATCTCTCCATTTGAAGTAGACGGTCCGTCTGCAATCACCTGACCAGCCTCCACTCTGTCTCCCTTGAAGACAATCGGTCTCTGGTTGTAACAGTTACTCTGGTTACTGCGGAGGAATTTCGTCAATTTGTATCTCTTTAATGTATTATCATCCTGACGGATTGTAATCTCAGTAGAAGTAGAGCGCTCTACCACACCGCCTGCCTCTGCCACAATACATACACCAGAGTCAACGGCTGCTTTTTCTTCCATACCTGTTCCGACTACCGGTGCTTCTGTCAGCATAAGCGGAACTGCCTGACGCTGCATGTTGGATCCCATCAGCGCACGGTTCGCATCGTCATTTTCCAGGAAAGGAATCAGTGCTGTAGCCACAGAGAACACCATCTTAGGAGACACATCCATGTAATCGAACATAGTACGCTCGTACTCCTGCGTCTCTTCGCGGTAACGACCGGATACATTCTTATGGATAAAATGTCCTTCTTCATCCAGAGGCTCATTCGCCTGTGCCACATGGTAATTATCTTCTTCATCTGCAGTCATATATACAACTTCATCGGTAACCACCGGATTCTTCGGATCATCGTGATTAATCTTACGATATGGTGCTTCCACAAATCCGTACTGGTTGATTCTCGCATAACAAGCCAGTGAGTTGATCAGACCGATGTTCGGACCTTCAGGGGTCTCAATCGGACACATTCTTCCGTAATGGGAGTAGTGAACATCTCGAACCTCGAATCCCGCACGGTCTCTGGACAGACCGCCCGGTCCAAGTGCAGACAGACGTCTCTTGTGAGTCAGCTCACCCAGCGGGTTATTCTGATCCATGAACTGAGACAGCTGGGAGGAACCGAAGAATTCCTTCACTGCTGCTGTAACCGGTTTAATATTAATCAGAGACTGTGGAGAAATACCCTCCAGGTCCTGTGTTGTCATTCGCTCACGAACCACTCTCTCCAATCTGGAAAGACCGATTCTGTACTGATTCTGAAGCAGCTCACCTACCGCACGGATACGTCTGTTGCCCAGGTGGTCGATATCATCATCATTTCCAAGGCCGTACTCCAGATGGATGTTGTAGTTAATGGAAGCCAGAATATCTTCCTTTGTAATATGCTTCGGAATCAAGTCATGGATATCTCTGCGAATTGCGTCCTTCAATTCGTCAATATCTCCTGCTGTCTCTTCAAGAAGACCTGCAAGAACCGGATAGTAAACCTGCTCGGTAACGCCTACTTCCTTCGGGTCAATGTCTACGATCGCCTGCAGATCCACCATCATATTGGAGAGAACCTTGATATTTCTGTCCTCATCATCTCTTGCGATCCATACAAATGGTACCGCTGCATTCTGAATCTCATCGGCAATCTCTCTGGTAACCTTGGTTCCCTTCGCGGCAACCACTTCACCAGTAATCGGGCTCACAACGTCCTCAGCAAGAATATGTCCAGTAATTCGGTTTTTAAGGGACAGCTTCTTATTAAATTTATAACGTCCTACTTTTGCAAGGTCATAACGTCTCGGATCGAAGAACATGCTGGTAATCAGACTTTCAGCACTATCTACAGCAAGAGGCTCACCCGGACGGATCTTCTTATAGAGTTCCAGAAGACCTTCCTGATAGTTGCTTGCTGCATCCTTCTCAAAACTTGCAAGAATCTTCGGCTCTTCACCAAACAATTCTATAATCTCAGGATTGGTACCGATACCCAGAGCACGGATCAACACTGTAATCGGCACCTTTCTTGTTCTATCAACACGAACATAGAAAACGTCATTAGAGTCTGTTTCATATTCCAGCCATGCACCACGGTTTGGAATTACAGTAGATGAAAACAGTCTTTTTCCAACTTTATCATGCGCAATCGCATAATAAATACCAGGGGAACGAACCAGCTGACTTACGATGACACGCTCTGCTCCGTTAATTACAAATGTTCCGGTAGCTGTCATCAGCGGCAGGTCACCCATAAAGATCTCATGCTCATTGATTTCGTCTGTTTCTTTGTTGTGAAGTCTTACTCTGACCTTAAGCGGTGCAGCATAAGTAGCATCACGTTCTTTACACTCTTCAATTGTGTACTTCACATCTTTCTCACACAAGGTAAAATCAACAAATTCCAGACTCAAATGTCCGCTGTAGTCGGTGATTGGAGAAATGTCATCAAATACTTCTTTTAATCCTTCATCCAAAAACCACTGATAGGAATCCTTCTGGACTTCGATTAAGTTAGGCATCTGAAGCACTTCTTTTTGTCTGGAATAGCTCATGCGTGAACTTTTTCCGCTTTTGATAGGACGAATTCTGTTTTTCTCCATTGACGTTTCACTCCTTGTATATTTTTTCGTGAGGTTTTACCGAATAAACCTCGTTATTTTTATGATTATCTGCACAGTTTATGGCATACAATTCCACAATAGCGCACTATTTACTATAGCACAAAGTCAAGAAATTTGTCAATCATAAATTTAAAAATCAGGGACATAGCAAAATTTTCCTACTACGTCCCCAATCAGAGTATACCCTTATTCTGAAGCTTCAATCATTGCTTCGCGAAAACGGCAATTTCTTTAAG
>NZ_JBNPMZ010000021.1:0-50922 GCF_050314255.1 Sporofaciens sp. SGI.106 | reverse complement strand
TGAGTGAGGGGATTTCCATCCCTCACCCAGTAGCCCGCAGGATGGCAGGCTGTTTTAGAAGCTATAAAATTTTCCGCAGCTTCTTCCGCAGATGGTCTAACCTCGCATAGATGGCACCAGTCGTCAAATGCACAAGCGGGGCAATCTCCTTTGTGGAATACCCCTGCATTTTCAGCAGGACGATTTTCAAGGTACGCCCGTCCACCGTGACTAATACTTGATAGAGATTTTCGCTCTCAATCTCTTCCAGTAACTCCGCAACCGTACCCACTTCCGCCTGCCGCTCCCTGCCTGCCATGTCCTCAAGATATTCCGCAACGTCATTCGTCCATCGGTAAAACCGCCTGTTGGAATTGAAGTCTGCCCTGTCCGCCATGCGTATCTGCTCAATGGTCACTTCATCAACGCCGCACTCACGCAGCAGCTTTTCCTCCGCTTCTTTCCAGATACGCCATTTCCTGTCCTCCCGTCCGTGGTTGTATGCCATTCTTTCTTCCTCCAATCAGAATTGATTGAGAGGGCAGAGAAAAGCCCCCTCATTTTCCCAAAGGAAAAAACAAGGGGGCTGAACGCCTTAAATTTTAATTTTCTATTATCTTTCTTAGTTTTATTAGGATTCTGGCTTTGCGTTTGTTTACAACGCTCTGGGTTATGCCCAACCTCGCCCCGACTTCACGCTCGGAAAGTCCGTCAAAAAAGATTGCCTGTATCAGCTCCTGTTCACTATCCGACAGCAAAGGCAGGGCGGCTTTCAGCCTGTCCACCATGACCGCATTGACAACGGTTTCTGCAATGTCCACCGCTTCATCAGTGATAAAGTCC
Organism: Sporofaciens sp. SGI.106; assembly: GCF_050314255.1. Taxonomy (NCBI): domain Bacteria; kingdom Bacillati; phylum Bacillota; class Clostridia; order Lachnospirales; family Lachnospiraceae; genus Sporofaciens; species Sporofaciens sp. SGI.106. The sequence continues at coordinate 50,100 of NZ_JBNPMZ010000021.1, read as the reverse complement.
AGAGGATTCCCCTCGCTGTCCGTAAATCCGTCGAGAGATAGCAGTCTATTCTTTGTATCTAATTTTTGCAGATAACGCCACCGTTCCTTGTCACGGTAGAAGTCTGTGTATTGCTCCCTCACGACTTCAAGCAGACAGCCTTGAATGGGGATAAACAGCTTGTCCATATAGGTCTGGTCGGATTCCCTGCAACGGCAGAACTCCGTGTAGGATAATTCCACATAGCCGCCACTTTCTCTGATATATACCTTTCTTGGTGCATATTTCACCATAAATACCTCCCATCTGAATTTTTGAAATGTAAAAAATCCAGATGGAGAGGCGGAGAACGACACCGCATATCAGAAACAGCCCTACGGCACTTTCCAACAAAAATCGACAAAAGAAAAACCGCAAAGGCTCTGTGACCTTTACGGTTATAGGAAATAGTAATTCTATTGTATGGAGATTGTACTTCTACTTTCAAGGTGAGAAGTACCGTTGCACTGGCAGAAATTTTTTTAACTGGTTTCCTGCCGTTCTCTGATATGCTATGTATTGATAAATTTTGCTTCGTATGAGCAGATAGATAACTGCCCGAAAAAAGGACATAAAAAAATCCCTCCAAATTTAAAAACAAATTCAGAGGGTAATTTAGGGTATAACAAAATAACCCACCCGAATATCGTTTTTTTTATTTGGTGAGTTTGTTCTTTCAAATACGAAACAAATGCTCATGTACGGTAAAGTATCACAAGAAAATTATGTCGAATTGACAGCCGCCTCCGCTATACCGAATAAGGAAATAAAGAGTCCTCAAATTTTGCGCTACTAAATGAAGACGAGCGGAAGTAATCTCCCGCTCGTCAGTAAACTTAACTATGCCATATCAATCCCGCTTCTTTCCCGCCACCGGCACTAAGAACAGCGCGGGCAACAGCAGGAAAGCGGTACAGACCAGCCCCCAGGGTATGGACACCTGCTGGGCTACCAGCCCCACAATAGGCCCGCCGATGATCTGCCCGAAAGAGTCCAGCTGTCCGCTGGTGGAAAAGACTGTGGCGCGCATTTTCTCATCCACATGGTCGTTCATCCAGGCGGCCAGCACAGGCTCCTTGATGGTGCGCATAAGCCCCGCCAGCAGGAACACCAACAACATGAACCAAAAGCTCCGCCCCACCGCGAAGAGAACCAGGCACAGGATATACCCGGCGCTGGTGGACATGACCACACTGGTTCGGCTGACAGTCCCTTTTTTCTCCATGCGGGCGATGAGCAACTGAGAAGCCAGAATACCTAAGCCGCTGCCGATAAGACTGATAACACCGAACCAAGTGACGCTGTTCAGCGGCCCGATAACGGGTATTACCGTGTCATCCAGAAAATGAGCGGTGGAGAGCCGGTCAAAGCCTTCACTGGCAAGTCCCCCGCATAGTGTGATTGCTAAGAGCGCCAGCAACACAGGTGCGCCTTTCACAAAGCCCAGGTTGAGCTTGAACAGGCAGACAAAGTCTTTAAGCAAGCCCTGCCGTTCCTCAATAGCAGGGGAGAAGTTGGTTTCTGGCATGATGCGAACCAACACCAGCCCCAACAACAAGCACAAACTGCCCCCCAAGATGACAGGCATTTGCAGGTTTATGTTTCCCAGCAGTGTGCCCAGCACCACGCCCAGAACGCCGCCGATTTGCCCCATTTGACTGCCCCGCAGGAACACCTTGTCTATGGGTTTGTCCTCTTCCTCCGAGGCAATCCACGCCTCCAGAGCGCCGGTGATGAAGGTATCACCGCAACCCCAGACAACCTGGGCCAGCAGAACCGGCGCGAACCACGGTAGCGCACCCTCCATCAGAAAGCCCAGGCCGTAGAGGAACATTCCAATCAGCACCGAGCGCCGACGGCTATACAAATCCGCCACCACACCGGTGGGTATCTCGAACAGAAAGCAGGAGGTCTCCAGAACCGTCCCTACCAGGACAAGCTGGAAAGCATCCAGCTGCACCACCTCCAGGTGGTACACGATGGAAAGCACTGTGGACATAGAAACCGCCAGGGAACAGACAAATCGGAACAGCAGGTAGACAGAATATGCCTTTGAATTTTTAGCAAACATGAAGTTACATTCTCCTTTCAAATCTCATTTTATATGACTTTTGCAAGCTGTTAAGCTAACTTGTGGAACATATGCCGAACCTTATCTATACGGCTATTCGGGCGGCGGGGTTGGCAAATAAATTTACCAATAGCTGGCTGGTATCCTTTTAACTCTGTCAAGCAGACTCCCTGCCCATTTGTGAAATAAGTTAAATCGTTCCTGTATTCTTGAATACATCTAGCAGGGATTTCTCCTTTCAGAATGACCTCGTCATTCTTTATCTGAGTACTTACAATATCTGCACAATACCTTGGAGCATCATGATACGCCCGTGAGAGATATTCCTGCGGTGCATAAATTTCAAAGTGGAGATATGGCTCTAATAGTTCTGTCCCTGCTTTTTTTAAAGCCTGCTCCAATACGATAGGGGAAAGCAGCCGAAAGTCTGCGGGGGTACTTACAGGACTATAATACAATCCATATTCAAAACAGATTTTACAGTCTGTCACTTTCCATCCATACAGCCCCTGCTCGCAGCCATAAAGAACCCCCTCCATAACCGCATTTTGGAACGATTGATTTAAATATCCAAGTGAAACTCTGCTTTCATACTGCACTCCGCTTCCAATAGGGAGCGGCTCTATGGACAACCCGACAGAAGCCCAGAAAGGATTTGGCGGGACTTCTATGTGGATGGTATATTCTGCTTTTCTAAGCGGTCTTTCCATATATATAACAGTAGGCTCTTTTATTTCTGCCTCCACATGATATTTTTCCTCAAGGATGGCACAAATGACTTCCATCTGCACATTCCCCAAAAAAGAAAGTATAATCTCATGCGTTGTAGTATCCACATAATATTTTAAAAGAGGGTCTGTATCAGCAATCTCTGCGAGGGCATTTAACAGGGCTTCCCTTTGCTCCGGCTTTTGCGGCTCTACCGTTGTCCGAAGTAATGGCATGGGATTATCAATCCATGTTTTGTGAGGCAGGAGTTTTTCATTTCCCAGAATGTCGTTCAGTTTCAAAGTATCATCAGCTAAAATAACAATTTCTCCCGGACAGGCATGGTCAGCCGGGACGATTTCACCATTTGACGGAACACACATCTCTGTGATTTTTATTTTCTCTTTTTCAGATATTCTAATAACATCCCTCAAATGCAATGTTCCGCTATATATACGCACATAAACAAAACGCCGCCTTTTCTCTGAATATTCAATCTTAAAAACCTGCCCGCATAGTTCAGATTGACCTTCAGGCGTTGATGAATAAAATTTACTGGCAATTACTTCTATAAGCTGCCGAATCCCCAGATTGTTTTTAGCGCTTCCGTGATAAACGGGAAATAACGTTCCGTTTTGGAATCTCCTGTTTTCTTCCTGTTCCAGTTCTGACATTTTAAACGGTTTCCCTGACATATATTTCTCTAATAGTTCATCGTTTCCCATAATTACCGCATCCCACTGTTCCATATCGTCATTGTCCGTTACATTTATATGGGGATGCTGCCCAACCTTTTGCTTCACTATAATTTCCGAAGAAAGCTTTGCTTTCATTTCTTGATATACCATTGGCAAATCAATCCCCTCTTGGTCAATTTTATTGATGAAAAAAATTGTCGGAATCTTCATTGTCTGTAGTGCATGAAACAGTATACGGGTCTGTGCCTGTATGCCATCCTTTGCAGAAACTAATAATACTGCTCCGTCTAATACGGATAAAGAACGGTATACTTCCGCCAAAAAATCCATATGGCCTGGCGTATCTATAATGTTGACTTTTACATCCTCCCACTGAAAAGATGTCACTGCTGTCTGGATAGTGATTCCCCTTTGACGCTCCAAATTCATTGTATCTGTCCTTGTTGTGCCTTTATCTACGCTCCCTGGTTCTGCAATTGCACCACTGGTATACAATAAACTCTCCGTTAATGTTGTCTTTCCTGCGTCAACGTGAGCCAGAATGCCTAAGTTAATTATTTTCATGTGATTTTCCTCCTATCAACACCCAAAAAAGGGCATAAAAATACCCAGTGATAAATACTCCTATCACTGGGTAAATAACTCCAATAGCCCCAAAACACTTATATGTTTTCGGGCATATAAAATTACATGATAAAAGTATTCTTAAACTGGGTACAAAAAACTAAGCCCCATATTAAAAGTGAAACGGGACTGCTACTTTTTGTTCCCACTATCAAATTGACAGTTTATTTAAGAATACCTTGCCGCATATTTATTAACTCCTTGTATAATACTGAATCTAATTATATTCCTTAACCCTTTATTTGTCAAGCTGACAAACTAAAGCAGAAAAAGCGGCAGGATTTCCCCCTGCCACTAATCATCTGTTTATGCAAAAATAATTTCCTTTTCCACAATCTCCCTCGCACAAGCCCTTATGTTATTGAGGCATCCTGTCCATTCTAAGGCGTTTTCTGCCTTTAGCTGTTCCGTTATGCCCTGTGCCTGTTTCATACCCTCTATGAGCCTTTCAAAGCGTTCCTGTGCCTGTCTGTTGATGTCGGCAAGGTAGGCGTTTAGCCTGCCGCTTGTAAGAAGATTGGTGTATGTAACTTTACGGTACTGTTTTAGATAATCTAAATGCCGTTGCCCCCAGATGCCTATTGCCTGTTCTTCTTCGGCGGGTACAGTTAAGCACGGTATCAAATAATCCCCTTGCCTTTCGTATTTGCCGCCCAGTTCCTCAAATAATGATTTTGCCATTGTCTGTTACCTCCACATTCTTTTTTATTTTGAATGTCCGCAAAATCCGTCCTACATCTGACGATCCGCAGCACTGACTGGAAATGTATCCGCTGCCCTTTACGATATCATCAGCACCGAATTCATAAACAACACCTTTAGTCGTTGTAATCTTTCCCGTCCAATAATATCTTCTTGTGTTCTCCTGCACCGCCTGCAGGAATGCCTCACTTACCGGATACAAAAGACCACCTTCCTTCCACGTAAAAGAGCACCGTTTTTTTCCGATGCTCTGTATCTAAACCTATTATATTCCTTTATGCTTTATGCATGATTTCAAGCATTTCCTTTGGCGTAACAATATAGGATTTTGCAGGAAAATGCTTGATATTTCCTGTCACAAGATATGCTTCATCACGCTCCTTGCGACCTTCCATAACCACTTCGTATAAAACGATATCCTTAGGATCAGGAATTATTTCCTCTACTGGAACCGCATCCACAAATATTCCTCTATCAACGATTCCATCAATCAATATCTCCACAGTATTTTGATCGAACTTAAATTTGGGTCGTGCTAAAACCTCCCGGTACTCTGCTATTATTTCATCACTTAACAAAGGAATCAAATCACCCAAAAGTGCCTCATTAGCAATCTGACCTGGAATAGACTGAATTTTTAACATTGCGGAGACCAATACATTTGTATCTATTACTGCATAATACCGCATCGCATTGTCTCCTGTTATTTTGCCTTTCTAACTGCCTCAATTTCAGCATTTATTTCTTCCAATGACATTTCTGAAGTACCATTTTCCACCGCTGCATTGCTTAACTCCTGAAGGGCTCTTGCTGCTCTTTCAGCTTTATAATCGTTCTTTGGCAATGTCATATTAAAAGGAACACCATTTACCAATACCGATCTTTTTAAAAACATTCTCACCGCAGTAGATAAATCAATTCCCAATGCATCATAAACAGCAGTTGCCTGATTTTTTAATTCATCATCAATTCTAACCTGTACTAATGTAGTTGCCATATCAAGCACCTCCTTTATTTGTTTGTACTTCAATTATACTACATTGTATGACATTGTCAATCAGATATGGGTTAAATTCAAAAATTGCTCTTATTTATTATGCGTAAAAGAATCTAAAGTAATTCTTAGAAAGTGCTTACTAAAGCAAAATTACAGTTCTTTCAGAGTAAAACTCACAATCCACAGCCCCTTATAACTCGTATCCTTCTTAAGCTTCGCCTTGAACCCTTCCACATACATTTCTGTCTGTCTCACGCTCGCAGTCTCCGGATCAAAAAATCCAACCCGAATCTTATCCTGCTGTTTATACCCGGTAAGTAGTCTCAGCCACTTCTGGGTAACAGAAAAGGAAACAGAAATAGTCACCACACCGGTACGAACCACATCCCTCTGGACGGTTCCTGCCTCTGTTTCTCCACCACTGTCTGCTTCCTTATCCGTCATATCCACTTCATAACTATCCGGCAGAGGAAGATCCACGCCGTCAAAATTCAAATACTGAAAAAATGCCATCGCTTATCTCCCTCCACTTCTAAGATTTGCCCTCTGCTGGGCATTTACAATCACTTCATCCAGCATCGTACCACCCAGGTACACAGGAATTACAATGTCACCACTACCACCGCCTACTGAAGAAACTGCATCCTTAATCGCTGATACAAAACTACTCATATCTGCACCGGACACAGAACCACCACCAGCCATAGCCATCTGATCTGCATTCACCTGAGGATTTACTACCATATCTGCCGCAAGACCGCTTACCGCATCCTTTACCATGCCCTTGCTCTTCTCAATACCCTTCGCCAGTCCTGACATAAAGTCAGGCATCCAGCTCTCATACTCTGTCAAAGGTCCTTCATCCGGTACAGAGAAATGCAAGAAGGATTTGATTGTATCAGCCACACTGCAAACCGCATCCTTCACCTTTCCAATGCAGGACTTGATACCATTCACAATACCATTGATGATATCTGCTCCCCAGCTGAACGCCGAAGAAGCCAGATTTTTAATGAAATTCACTGCATTGGTAAATCCATTCTTGATGGTGTTGTAGATTCCCGAAATGGTATTCTTAATCCCATTCCACATGGTACTGAAAGCAGTTGACACCGCCGTCTTAATGGCATTCACAACGGTAGTCACGGTATTCTTGATACCATTCAAAACTGTCGTGATAGTATTCTTGATACCATTAACCACTGCGGTAACCACATTTTTGATGGCATTCCACACTGTAGAAAATACCGTCTTGATAGCATTCAGCACAGTCGTAATTACTGTTTTAATAGTATTCCATGGTTCCCGGATGCTCCAGCACACCCGAAGGAGCTGCACCATTGGCAAAGAACTTCGCCCCATACTCTTCGCAGGCAATCGCCATACCAATGGCATTCTTTGCCATCGCAATCGGTGAATATCCGACCAGACCATCAAATCCCAATCCCGGAATATGAAGAACATCGTGTGGCTGTAGCCTCACTGTCGATCCCTTCAAAGTATGCGCATCATCCGTACTCATGTTGTACTCGTAATAAAGCTGTCCATCCCCATCCCGATTCACCGTCATCCTGTCCGGCATCAGCGGATACAAAGCAATGATCTCACCCCTTGCATTTCTGATGATCTGACTGTACGCATTGCCCCATAGAAGCAAATGCGTCATCAAAGTCTCACGAAACACAAAACTTGTCATCTCCGGGTTCGGCTCATCATGGAGCAAAAAATAAAGCGGATGATCCACCGCCTTCTCTTTCCCGCCATCCTTGGTATATCTGTAAAACTGTAATGGAAGTCCAGCCACCGCCTCCGACAGTATCCTCACACAGGAGTACACCGCCGTCATCTGCATCGCTGTTCTTTCATTTACTCTCTTTCCGGAAGTCGAACCACCCATAAAGAACGAATACGCACTCCCCGAAGTCCTGTCTGCGGGAGCATCCCTGCCCCGAAACAATCCACTAAAAAATCCCATACAACCACCTACTTATCTGAAAATATCGCTCCATGCTCTTACCATCTGAATAAAGCCAAGTACTACAACTCCAATGAGCAGTACTATCACTATAAGAACACAAGCAACTATCTTTCCCATAAAAATCTCCATAATAAAAGCACCTACCATTTCTGATAGATGCTTCCACCCTCCATAATACTAAATACCATAATCTCTATTCATTTCAATCTCGATATCATCTGCTGAGTAAATCTTTCCTTCTCTTACATCAGCCATTCCTTTTTCGATTTCTTCATCAAACTGTTCCGCTGTAATTGAACCATATGTCAGTGGCTCTGTCCTTTTCATGTTCATCGCCTCTCTTTCAACTCCATCTTATCATATATGCCATGTAATTGCATTAGACAAATTAAAAAGAAGTTGGGCTAATCAAATAACTCTTTCAGCCTAAAACACCAACAATCCTCTCTCATCATAAACACTTCCCTGCGGCTCACCCTGATTTCTCAAGCATCTGTCCAGAGCCATTATGGAAGCAACAATTCCATCAATCTTTTCCTTCGACTTAGCCTTAGTAACCTTAATATTTTCCGCGGCATCCGTCTCAATCACCACATTACCTGCCATCCATCGAAGCACCGGATGTCCTGCATGAATGATCTGTCCTTCCATCAGAAGTCTGTAGAATTCTTTAGTCGGCGTACTCATACTGGCAAAGCCCTGTCCAAAAGGAACCATTGTAAATCCGGCATCTTCCAGATTCTGAATCATATGAGTCGCATTCCACCTGTCCACAGCTATTTCAAGAATGTGATATTTCTCACCCAGATCGCAAATGAACTTCTCAATGAAATCGTAGTGAATCACATTTCCTTCTGTCGCCATCAAGTCTCCCTGCTTCTCCCATATATCATACGGAACAGAATTTGCCTTCACCCTCTGAGGAATCGTTTCTTCCGGCACCCAGAAGTACGGAACCAGAATGTACTTCTCATCCACATTTCTCGGTGGAAATATAAGAACCAATGCTGTTATATCTCCTGTACTGGATAAGTCCAATCCTGCATAGCAATCTCTTCCTTCTAACAACCTCATGTCAATCGGCTCATTTCCCTTCATAAAGATTGCATCCGGTATCCAGAATGTTGTAGAACTCACCCACATATTCATTCTGAGCCATTTGAAGGTTATTTCATCAGCCGGATTTTGCTTTGCCTCACGATAAGCATCACGAAGCCTTTCAATATCCACTGTATATCCAAGGGAAGGATTAACCTTATACCAGTTGGCCTCATCTTCCCAGTCCTCATCATCCTTCAGACCATAGACCACCGGATAAAATGTCGGATCCACTCGTCTTCCTTCTAAGATATCAATTGCCTTGATATGCAATTCAAAAGCTATGGAATTTCTGTCATTACCGGCAGTCGTGATAATAAAGTGAAGCGGATTCTGACGGGCATCAGAACTATACTTGGTCAGCACATCATATAACTGGCGATTCGGCTGTGTATGAATTTCATCGAACACAAGTCCCGAAATCGAAAAACCATGTTTACTTCCCACTTCTGCAGATAACACCTGATAGAAACCAGCGTTACCATAATTGACAATTCGCTTGGTAGCTGACATCAGCTTACTTCTCTTCATGAGAGCAGGCGACATCTCAACCATCTGTCTTGCAACATCAAATACAATAGAGGCCTGCTGCCTATCTGCAGCTGCACCATACACCTCAGCACTCGGCTCATTATCCGCGTACAATAAGTAAAGAGCGATAGCTGCTGCCAATTCGCTCTTACCCACCTTCTTACATATTTCAACAAACGCTGTACGGAACTGTCTGTTCCCATCAGGTTTCACAATTCCGAAAATATCTCTGATCAATTGCTCCTGCCAAGGCAATAACCAGAATCTCTTTCCAGCCCATTTCCCTTTTGTGTGGCAAAGGTTCTCGATAAAGGTTACTGCTCTGTCTGCTTTCGCCTTATCATAATGTGAAGTAGGAAGCATAAATCTTGTGGGCTGATAATTCTTAAGCTTCGGATAACCTTTTGGCCTTGTTTCCCTTGCCATTAACCATCACCCCCAAGTAATGCCTCCATCTCATCCTCCAGTTCTTTCCCCTGGCTGTTACCAGCGACAATTCTGCTTCGTGAAGATGGAGTCAGTCCAAACTCCGATGCCGCCTGCAGCATCAGCTTCTGATTGGTATTTGCAATTCCAACCCAGGGTGTTTGCTGCTGATATCCTTTATCAGTCTCAAAAGTAGAGCCTCCGGAAGTGATATGTTCCTGTGCTTCCTTCCATCTTGCATAAGACTGACAATAAGCAGCAAAGGCAGCCATGTCCACCTCTGTAAGAACACCCATCTGATTCATCAGCTCAGCCAGGCGTTCCCATTCCTTCTTTGCTTCCGGCATTAACCAGTCAGGACAAGCAGGCATTCCCTTTGCTGGAATTGGTTCTTTTGTATTCAGTTTTCTTTTCCCCGGATTACCTTCCAGCTTCTTAACCGCAGTAGGTTTTGGCTTTCTTCCTGCCATGTTCATCCCCCCTTGCCATCATAATTTCAACTTGATTATTACTTGACCTGCACATACTCAAAGAAAGCGTTCAAATCTTCATATATTTATTTTCTGCAATATAAAAGCGCCTGTATTTCTACAAGCGCTACTAATATATACTATATTAATTTACAATCCTTCAAAATTTTCTTAATTGCTTCCCACACCGCCAAAGAAGGATTCTCCTTGTAATATGAAAAACCTTTATATTTTTGCAGAACATATCCAACGGCTACATTATGTTCCATTATCTTCTCACTTCGCTCTACAGCTTTTATTACATCATCCAATGAAAGCTTTTTAAGACATCTTTTGAAATTATCCTCATGCTTATACTCATCCATGCTTTCAAATTCTTCACCATAAGCTCTGTTAATGTGTGACAAGTAATTCTTTCTATGCGCAAGGGAACCAAAACAATCCGCCTTATGTAAAACAATCCATAAATCAAAAGTAAAGTTGCTGTAACCAAACTTGTAAGTTATTTGTTTTCCAAGCCCCATGGCAGTTTTCATTCGATCCATCGTATCTGTAAACTGTTTCACATGTACTGCTTCATCACTTTCGTAATCCGAAATATGATATATCTCTGTTTTAGTTGTCGTTACTAATCCCTTAGCCCGCTTAAGTGGGTCCTTTTCAATCTTACAATCAATTGCAACCTTAAAAGCAGCCTCTTCTGTTGAATTAATCAAATCTCTCAGCCATAACAAATACCACTCTTCGGTTTCACCCTCTACGCTGAAATAATACTTTTTAGTACTCTTTCTATTCGCCATTATTTCCCTCCTTTGAAAACACATTCTCAAATATAGGAGAAAAATCTATATTTTTTATTGCGCCATATTGACTTACGAAGTAATTCTTCATGTAGTCGTCGCCTTTTCGTACCCCATTTTCACCAGCTGTTCCAAAATCTGATAATGAATATATCTCACTAAGAAGAGAAACATCATCTTTTTCGACAAACTTGATTTCATCACGTCTAAATATATTAGAATTTAAAAAAATAGGGTTATGCGTATTAAAAATGAGCTGTGCATGTTTCTTGTTGATATCATCATTATGGAATATACTAATTATACTCATCAACGCCATTGGATGTATTGATGCATCAAATTCATCAACGACCAATGTTCCACCTGTAGCTATTGCTCTTAATACCAAAGGAAACATATTTACAAATCGAATGGTTCCAAATGACTCAAACACTTCTGCTAAAACTGCTTTAACACTTGATTTATCATTTTTATCTTCAAAAATTGAACAAAGCCTTGCTTCTCCATCATCACCATTAGCGACATAAGCAACTGAGTTGGAATTAATACCAAAAACTTTTGCGGCCTCATTTATTGTCTTTTCAACATATATTGTTTTCTTCTGCGGATCCGAAAAGCGCCTAATTAATTGAATAGCATCTGCTCTATAGATAACCATAAACTTCTCGGTGAACCAATCAATTATAATTTTTGACAAACTTTGCGAAATCAAAAGTTTGAATCCATTCGAAAGAAACAGTTCATCTTTCGATAAACTCTGATTTGCAACCAAGTTTATCGTATCTACATTATCTATGGCCTGAGTTGAGATATATTCTTTTACCTTCTTAAAATCGCCGAATTTGACGATATCTGTTCGTTCAAATACAATTTCATCATTAATCGAAAGTATCTCGGAATTAATAGACCTTTGAGTTGTATCGTCTAAAAACAGTCCAAGTAGTACACTTAATTCATAATCAAACTTTATGCCTTTTTCTACAAATGAAATTCTAAAAGTTACCGGTTTAATTTTGTCAATTAAGTTATTTGGAATCAGTTCTAAATTATATGCTGCCTTATTAGGTGAATTTTGTTCTTCTGCGTTTCGAATATTTCCTCTCAAAACAATAGATCTCAATACATCCATCGCACCAATAATGTTTGTTTTTCCCGAAGCATTGGGACCATAAATAACAGCAGAGCACAAACCTTTTACATTTTTCTTGCCTACTTTTTCTTTAAGAATACTATAGTCTAAACCGTGTTGCTTTGGTGCTGGAATCATGGAAAATTGCGCATTTCCTAAAAATGATTTATAGTTCTCTACCGAGAAATCAAGTAACATATCAACACCCCCTATATATAAATAGTGCACAGCAATATAATACCATCAAATCTATAATCTGTCAAAAGAATTCCACTTCATTTTGCAATATTTTTGCAAAATCATATTTGTTTAATCTCTGTTAATATATATTATGTTCATTGTTTTGCAAATTATTCGCAACTTTGCATTTTAGAATTTATAGAATCATCCCCCTCATCCATTTCGCGACTGCACACGCAGCACCCACCCGCCGTTCTATAGGAGATAGGTCTGTAGAGATTTCGATACCCCCTACCTCGTCCTCACAAGCTTCATATCTCTCGCTTTCATGCAAGCACAAAAGCTCGCTCATTCCGCTGCTCGTCCTCTTCCCACGAAGCAGGCTTCGCGGGAGCCCTTATTTCCATCGATCTCCACGCTTCGCATGAATTTGTGAATGACAGGACTTACACAACGCAATCAGATTGCTCCGATCATGTGTGCCACCTTCACTCAACGGAAGCTTGTGGTGGATCTCTTCCACCGGAACTGCAAGTCCACGTTCAAAACATAGCTCACAGAACGGATGCTCCGTAGCATATTTATCACGAATTCTTTTCCATGCACGGCCATATCTTCTCTTGGTACTTTTATCTCTACTGTATTTCTCATAGTCGCTATTTACTTTTCTCGCATGCGCTTCACAGTATCGCCCGGTAACTAATGCAGGACAGCCCGGATAAGCACACGGTTTCTTTGGTTTGCTTGGCACTGTAACACCTCCACGCCACTCGAAAACAAGTTTTCTGGTGCATAACAAGAGCCCTGAAGAATTTCTCCCTCAAGGCTCTGTTCTATTCTGCTTTCCGCATTTTAACAATATCATATCTATAGACTCTCATTCTATCACATCAGCTCTCCACTTTCAGAAATCCATCGATTTCTTTCAAAGCCTTGTCATGAAGTCTAAACGTATGCTGGGTGATGTAACCCATATCCCCAGAAATCTGCTCCCATGTATCAAAACACAAATATCTCTTCTCAAGAATTGTCCTCTCTGCTCTATTGGATACCCGTTTAATCATATGTGTAATATCAGCCTTCAGAGAAATCAGCTCATGGATATCGGAATTGATTTCATCCTCCAGTGCAATAATCTTCACAATGGCATCCTCCATCTTATGGATATTTCTGTTTGGACTTCCGGGCATATCTGACATGGTACTTGTTGCTTTGGTTGCCAAGTCACGAAGAGAAGCTACCTGCTCCAGCTTGCTGTTGATATCATTATCAATCTTATAGGCCTGACTCAAATATTCTTTTGCTGTCATAAGCACCTCCGAAAAAATGTTTTCCCTCGGCCAGGGTTATACTGATATTAACTCCGCTCAAAAAATGGCCAAAGAATTATACAACAAAAACTAATCATTTCTTTCAATAACAAGTAAAGAGGAGCACATGCCCGGATGTGCCCCTTTCTTTTTACCCTATACGCATTTTCTTACTTCCAACTGATATTTATCATGTCCCTTAATACTTCTCACCGCCTGGTTCAGAGTATTTGCTCTGCCATGCTGATGATAAGGGCACTTGAAGAAGTGCTTGTGAAATATGATGAGCGACTGCTCTGTCGGATACTCCGTACAATGCAGATACCAGTAATGGCCCGTATTCCGGCTCTGAATCGTGATATCTCTATCATCCATCAGAATGATATTAAAGTACCCCGAATCAATCTTTTTTAGGCTACTTTCATCAAACATCGGCACCATCCTTCCCTTTATGGAACCAGGCTTCCAATGCCTGCTCTACAATGCTGTCCACCTTATTGGGATCCATTCCAACAAAGTATTTTTCCACAATTCTTGCAGGCACCTTATAGCATTTCTTCTTTACCGGCTCCGTACTGAGATACCGCCTTACCATTGCATCCGTCAAGGCTCCTGAATGACTGCGAAGCTTCATCACCATTTCAATGGTAATCCTGGTATTCTTCTCCTTCATCACATTTAGCACCATATTTTGTTCTTCCTCTGGAAGGAATGCTAACTGCAGAGCAACCTTTGTATAAAGGGCACCTCTATCCACCATATCCTTAAATGGCTTGATGAGATCATTGAGCTTCAGTAATCTTCCAACAGAACTTCCGGACAGTTCATATTCCTTGCCGATAGAATCTCTGGTAGTCAACTTCTGGTCACTGTGACCAGAAGTTACATCATCTGACTTTCCTTCTAATCTTGCAATCTCCTGAACAATATCATTTCTCTTTCCCTGGCAGGCTCCCTTCTCATATCTCGCCTTCAGCACTGCTGCCTTTTCCGATATCAGCAAATCGGAAAAGGATCTCTGCATCAGATTTGTCTCGATGACATATACATAAGCCTCTTCCTCGGACAAATCTGTTTTCACAATGGCCGGCACTTCCTTTAATCCGGCAAGCTTTGCTTCATTCATTCTGTTGTGCCCGGAAAGCATTTCATATCCGCCATCAATCTTCTGCACGATTACCGGATTAAGAATCCCATGCTCCTTTACACTTGCAATCATATCCTCCAGCCGTTCTCCCTCGTACAAATGAAACGGATGGTCATGGAATGGCTGAATGTTCTTTATCTGAATCAGCTGAACCCCTCTCGGAACTTGTCTTTCCTCAATTTCATCCATCAATAAATCCACTGCGTCACCAAATACTTTTCTTTTATTATTAGCCTTCATAAGCAATCAGCTCCTTTGCAAATTTTCTATACGCGATTCCTGCAGATGCATTTTTACTGTACAGCGCAATCGGCATGGAACAATAAATACTCTCGCCCACCTTTACCGTAGCCGGTATCCTGTTTTCAAAGATCCTTATCTGTCCTTGAAAGCTTCCCGTCACTTCCTCTGTCAGCACCTTACAAAGCGTAGTTCTGCTTTCGCACATGGTAAGCAGAATGCCTGCAACCGTAAGTGTTGGATTGATACGCCTCTTAATCTTGCTGACTGTTCTTAGGAAATCCTGCAATCCCATCATTGCCAGAAGCTGAGGATTCACCGTGATAATGACTTCATCAGCCGCTGCCAGCGCATTGATCGTAAGCATTCCGAGGGAAGGATAAGTATCTATCAGCACATAATCGTATCTGTCCTTAATGGGTTCCAGAGCCTCTGCCAGCATCCTCTCCGCTCCCATTTCCGTTCTAAGCTTCGCATCCACCACTGACAGATAAATGGATGAAGGAATAAAATCCACACCATCCTTACTCTGAATAAATGCATCCGGAGACTCCGGAATCTGTTCCTCAATCTGAGCCATCATCAGATGACCAATCGTATATTCCAGTTCATTGGTGTTCTCTACGCCATAGCAAGTGGTGAGATTTGCCTGACTGTCAAAATCAATTGCAAGAACCTTCTTCCCCATACTATGAAGAGAATATGCCAGGTTCAGAGTGGTCGTGGTTTTACCCACGCCACCCTTCTGTGATCCAATAACAATAACCTTACCCATAATTACTGTACCTCCTTCTCAGCCATGTACTTTGCAGCACCTTCTGCTACAAACTGTGCGTGCAGCTGTTCCTTTTTTTTCCGGAATTTCTTTTGAAGCTTCTTCATTTCCTTTTCCATAAACTCAGTCTCAGCCTTCTCCATTGCCGCCTTTTCCACATCCGGCGTGATAATCAGCTTTCCATTTTCACAGCTGACGGAAATATAGTCACCAATCTCAAATCCCATCTCCTGAAGCCACTGCCCTTTCAAAATGATGGTTGGTGTTGCTTTATAATTACGACCGCTCTGGGAATGTACCTTCATGCTTCTGTTTTTCTGATTCTTCATAAGCTTGTCTCCTTTTCGATATTTGAATTATTACATAGTCTTATGTACCAATCTGTGCTATAATGGCTACAGGCTTTTATGCCAATACACAATCGGAGGACTGCTATGAGTGAAGAAAAAGCCGGTTCCTACAAAGGCCTTACCGAAGCTCGTAAGAGAGCAAATAAGAAATACAATGATCGATTCGTTGAAATAAAAGTTCGTGTCACCCCAGAGAAGCGCTCCATTATTAAGGAACACGCCGAAAGCATGGGGGAAAGTGCAACTGCCTTTATCAATCGAGCCATCGATGAAGCCATGGAGCGAGACCAACAATCCAGCCCGGAAAAATAAAAGAGTCCGGTGACGTATGGATAATTTCCACACATCACCGGACAATTTTTATCCTCATGAATCTACTCATGAACAATCTCCGATATGTTCTTTACATAATTTTCATTGCATACAGGCTCCCATTTGCTTAGTTTTTGTCATGTTTTTACTCATTTCAAATGGTCTAAATGTGGTCTAAATCTAACCACCACTCTCTCTCGAACCCTCGAAAAACCCAGGAAAATCAAGTACTTTACCGACATTGCCAAGGCAGTGTCAGTATATTGCCGTGGCAGATGAAAAATACTTTTATCATTGTTTTGTTTCTCCTTATTTTGCCCATTCGCTTTATTCCATTTTATAGCTGATCGTACTTATCTGCTTTCCCTTTTGCTTTCTTCACTGGATACTTTTCCTCATTCATCGCCATCTTCATATTGACAATCTCATCTGCATCCAACCCGAGTTTATCAAGCAGATTCTGACTATACACCATTACATCAGCAAGCTCTTCTTTGATGTGTTGTAAATCATAATCTTTATCTGACCACTGGAAGCATTCTAATAATTCCGCAGCCTCGATTACAATTGATTTCGCAAGATTAGCCGGTGAATGAAATTGATCCCAGTCCCGATCCTCTGTGAATTTTCTGATTCTATCTATGGTTTCTTGTTTCATAATTACTCTCTATACTTTCTTATTTATTTTGCTGCCTTTAGCAATGCTGCTCGAAGTTCTGGATCACATGCATATATGTACATTCCTTTTACTCCACGTGTCATGAGAACTCTCACCTCATGCTGAATCAATGTTTCACCAAATTTCTTCTTTGTTCCATCCGATAAAGTCCTGTTTCGAATTGCCTTTTCATTATGGCTAACAGACGGATCAAATACTATCTTTCCATCTCTATATTTCACTGAAGGTCCAAGAATTACTCCCGCATAATTTAAGTCAAATCCCTGAATCGTAAATGTAGATCCAACCTCATTAATTGTCTGTGGCTGTTCCGCCCATGCTAATCCTTTTATACTTCGCTTCTCTTTTTTAGAAAGCTCAGCCTCTAATTCTCTATTCCAAGGTTTATGCCATTTTCCTATAAGCACTTCCCAGTATTTCATTATGTGATCTTCTGGCTTATGATTGGAACTGTATTCCCAATCATACGTCGCTATGACTCTTGATAATGCAGAATCATTCTCTTTAGCTCTCTTCTGAATTTCCAAATCAAGCAATTCCGGTTTATCAAAAATTTTTATGCTATATCCACCAAATGTCTTTGGTATCTTCTTCAATTCTCTTTTCTTTGTAAAAGTATCAATCCAGTCCATTGTTGCCGTATCAACCTGCATACGCATCTGTTTATCCAATACGATGTAATTATGAGACGTTTTTGCTTGATTTCGATATTGTTCAAGAATCTGCGACTCCCAAAGTTGCTCTGTTGTAAGAATCTGATTTTCATCGAACATTACAACCGTCACTCGTGCTCTATCAATAATATCTTTCAACTGATTTTCGCCTCTATATGATTGCTTGCCTTGTGTAAGCAACAAGTGCGCTTCGTCAATAAATGCTACATCTATAGGATCTTCCTCTAAATGATTATTAATAAACGTGGTAGGTTTACTTACAACTTTTCCATACTTTTCAGTTAATCCCAGTTTTTCTGCTATTTGCTCATACACAGTAATTTGTTCATCGTGATTAACTAACAAATGGCAATTCAATTCTATATGTTTTTCTTCTGCCTGACAATACAATTCATAAAAAGTACTGCTATTAAGAACAGTCTTTCCTGTACCAGCTTCCCCGTCGATAAAAATTAGTTGTTTGGTTTCTCCATTCTCAAGTGCTTTTGTTACCTTTTGAACAATCAGTTCTCTCGCCTTTTCCTGCTCTTTAGTAAGCTTATGAAGTGGTGAAGCCTTATATATTGCCGAATCCTTTATTGCATTTTCTGTAGGAAACAATTCCTTATTTTCCTTACGCAGACCTCTCCAAATTTTACTAAATATTTCATCCAGTTCTTCCATTGGATAATAACTTGTCTGTGGATTGTCTCGCAAATTATACACATGCTTTACACGTTCTACGCTCATCATGTAATGCATTAAACGATTCTCTATATCAAGTGTTAATGATTTATTAAAATGCTCATGACCGATAATAAATAAACTAGCATCTTTCTCAACTAGTTTACTTTGCCACCTTGATTTGTCTGACGCTGCATCGTAATGTTGACGAGTTCTTTTAAAAATGTCATTTGATTCACCCACATATACTTCGAAATCACCAGATTCCTGCCAATTATGAATATAAACAGTTGGAAAATTTCTAATAATTTCCTGTGTTTTCTCATCCTCTTCTGGTAACGATACTGTTTCAAAGAAGTCTAAAGCATCTCGACTATCTTTTATTTGCTTAATGATCGGCTTTGCTACACTACTGCTCATTTTTATCTTTCCTTTTAGGAACCATGTGTTCCAAACCTTTTGATTTTCCAATTGTCTAATAGTTCTGAAGCACGTCCAGCATATACTCTTTATACTGCTGCTTCACATTATCCGGTCCCGTGATCTTCATTCTTGATCCGATATCAGTTATCCATCCGAAAAACTGCGGACTTACCGATACAAGTACTCTGGTCTTGAAATGATCTTCTCCCTGCGGGATCAACCATACATCATGTCCAAAGCGATCGATGATAACACCTGCCAGTTCATTCTTGCATTCCAGTGTGACTTCCACATCTACACCGCCGTACATTCCAAAGGTCTTCTTAGCGAATGCAGCCAGATCAAAGTTCTTGAAGGACTCTTCCCCTTTACGATCTGTCTTCAGGATCTCTGTATTCTGCATCTTATCTACACGATAATGCTTGATAATTCCGGCCGCTACATCATAAGCCACCAGATAATACGTCTTTGCATCATATACCGGGCTCTATTTTTCAAATAAATCGTCCCCTAAAATAACATTCTGGACAATTCCTGAATATTTTCCCTTTTTATATCCATTTCCACAAATCAGTGTGATATGAATTGCCGATTTCACATTGGTTTCTTTCTGAAACTGTGACATTCTGTTTCTGAGCTTTTCATATTCATCAGCATCCAGCATATAATCATCACTTGTAAATTTCATTTCACAGAGATTGATGACACCATCTTTTCTGCTGATGATCAGATCAATCTGCGCTCCCTTATCGGCTCCACCACTTCTCCATGCAAACTCATTTGTTTCAATTCCACCTATTCTAAGACTTTCCTTAATCTGAGGAATGTGATTTAGACACACAATCTCAAAAGAATTTCCCCTCCAGGAATGATAACCCGGTGAATTAATATACTCGTTCCATGAATCAAACTTTTTATTCTTTATGAATCGGATACTGAATAGAGTAAACGGATCAATCAGTTGATAAAACTGTTCTCCCTCTCCTCTTGTAAAATTACTGAATTTTCGGATAAAACCACACTCCTCCAGTTCTCGCAGATCTTTTGTAAGAACAGAACCTCCTCCAATTTCCTTTTCCCTGGAAAGTTCTGCCCGGGTCAGACCATCTCTGCTTTTCGCAAGTCTCTCAAGGATTGCCAGATGTTTTTCAGGTTTATCATACAGTGAATAAAAAAGGTTGTTGTACTCATCATGAAGGAAGCCATACTCCTTAAAGCAAAGTTCATTTACATTCTGTGCCAGGCTGAGGCGTGAATCGAAAAGATTCAGATAATGCGGTATACCTCCAAAAACCATGTAACTTTCGATCATCTGGCTTCGACTCATAACGATATCATTCAATTCAAACAGTTCTTCGCATTCTGCCAGCGAAAATGGGGCAAGGTGAATGCGCCTTGTAATCCTGTTATGAAATCCTTTTTTATTCGTGAGAAGGTTCGTTATAATCCACGACGTGGCAGATCCGCAGGCAATCAACACCAGATCCTCCTGCGCCGATGCCCAGCTATTCCAGAAATAATCAAGCGCACTTTTAAAATCCGAGCGGGCCGTATCCATCCACGGAAGTTCATCAAGAAATATGACTCTTTTATTATTAATCGGTTCACGATATACCTTATCGCTTTGAAGCAATTCCTTAAGACGCGCAAAAGCCTCAAACCAATCTGCAGGTGCACTTTTTTCTTCATATCGATATGCATTCAGGCTTGCCTGAAAAGCACGCAGCTGTCCCTTCGTCTTTTCATCTGACAGACCAGTCGTATAAAACGAAAACTGCTGATTAAAGTATTCGCGAATCAGGTAAGTCTTTCCCACCCTTCTTCTTCCGTATACGACAACAAATTCCGGTCTCTTTGACAGCAGACACTGCATAAGACTGTCCTTTTCTCTTTTTCTTCCAACAATCTTCATAGAAGCACCACCTTTTCATAAATCGCCACACACCATCTTAAAATAGCTTAGTTGGCGTTTTATATTTCATATTTATATTATAAAACGCCACCAGCTTTTTTTCAAGTTAAAATATACGGTCGAATGTCAAGACTTTTCATCCTCATTTAATTCCCTTCTTCCATTCCACAAGCATCTCTGCCACAAATTTTGGAAGAAGTTCCCGAATGGGTGCTTTGTCTACTCGCTGCACTTCCTTAGAATGTAATACAATCGCGCCATCTCCCTTGGTACTAACACAACTCGTCTGCAGAAAAAGCGCTAGGATGTACATCTCTTGTCCATTTCTGAATTCTCGCTTTCTGTATTTCTTAAGGATTAACCTTTTCAGTTACTAAAATATAGCATAAAGCAATGTGCAAAAATCCCGACAGCTACAGCATGTTTTCCGGTTTTGGCATGCGTCCAGTCCATCCTAAACTCCTTGCCCATGTCTTATAGCTTTTCTTCTCTTTCGGATCATCACCGTTAATCGCCTCAAGGAATTCGCAAAAACCTCCAACACCACCAACATCATCCACAAGACTCATTCCATCCCAGGCAATGCAGATTGGTTTTTCCTTACGCTGAATATCTCTCAACTTGTCCAGAAACTCTCCGTCTATTTGCTGACCAAAGGCATCTACAAACAAAGCTTTCTCAGGAACGAATCCATTTTTATCATGAAGCATATCGCCTTCTTCATCCCTGGCATAAACGGTTTTGTCGTACCAGGCATTGGTGCAGGTGATTTTAATCTCCCACCCATCGCCATAGTCATATCGATAACACAATGCAGATAATGCCGGGATTGGTTCAGGATTATAATCAATACACAGTATTTCCAATTCACGGTCCAGTTCCTCCATCTCCCGGAAATATGGAACCATGTCGATCGTCGGATTTCCTTCTTCGTCAAAATGCGTTCCTGCCTCTTCAACGATCTGGTCCATACGGGCTGTCAGCTGTCTGTATTTTTTGATAATGTCCTTACGTTTTTTCTCAACTTGTTTCAGGGCGACCTCTTTCTCCTGTTTCCATGAATCCCAATCTCCCTGCTCAGCCGGTGTTTTTAGTACAGTCCAAAGCATCAGGCGTTCCAGCATTTCCTCACACTGACCTTCCATGTAGACATTCCACGTTCTCTGATCTGTTGTTTTCTTCTGAATAGCAGGCCAGTCCTTTCGGAATCTGTCTACTTCAATCTGTGCAGGAATGTAATGCTCTCCCACGCCTTCATAGGAGTACGGTCCACAATACTTGGATTTCAGCCAGGTCTTAAAGCTTTCACCTTCCTCATAATCATCGTCCCAATATATATCTTCATAATTCTCACTTGGGAAACGGAAATACATACCAACCTGACGGGTCCACTCTTTTACCAATCCCCCATCTGTCATTTTTTTGAATTCATCCTCATATGGAACATAGCTATGAAGGTGGCTGTTTTGCCATCCAAAAGCTTTCATGATTGCATAATGAAGACCATGCAGTGTCATATTACCCGGAACAATAAAATCTCTGGTAATTCCATCCTTCATTCTTCCGTATCTTCTAAGAATTTCCTTATGTTCATCTGCGAAATATCCCAGATCCAGTTCCAGATGAAGTTGCATTGCCATAGGAATCCGCTTCATCTCTGCTTCGATCATGTCCCATAATTCTTTTTTCTCTTTCAGTAATCGCTCTTTTTCAGCTCTTAATTCTTCAAGAAGGCGCCGCTGCTCCTGAATATCATCCTCTTTCTTTTTTGAACGTGCTTCTGTATTGGTAACTTGATTTTTAGCTGCCTGCTGCATCCGTCCTCTATATTCCTCACTTCGAATCGCTTCGTTACTTCTGCCTTCCCCTCCATACTGCCCACGGGAATAGGGCATATAAGACTGAACATTCTTTTCTGATATAACAAGCTCCTCTGCTATTTCAGCTACACTTTTGCCCAGAGCAAGCAGCTCTGCAACCTGATTACTGGTTTTGCTGTGCCACAGTCCCTCCGTAATCAGAACTCTTCGTACTTTGATCGGATATGTCCCAAGCTCTTCTGCTGTCTTTTTTACAGAACCCGTCTCTTTATAACTATCAATAATCTGCTGATATAACTCATCCATATATCAGGACCTCCTTCATGTATCTTAGGTGGCCTACCTTTTATTTATGATATCAGTATACGGCCGAGCAGTTACCGTGTCAACCTTACCTTTTAGTCGTCAAAGATCCTCAAGACCAATCACCTCATCCTGAACCAACCGAACGAGATCAATCAGCATATCTGATTTGCTGACAGATAAAATAACGCCAGGAGCTTTACGATCCTTTTTGATACTTCTACCATAATCTCACCTATAACCGATCAATAATTCTCAAGCACATTTTGCAGATATGCCTTATATTCAGCCTTCACATTATCCGGTCCCGTGATCTTCATTCCTGATCCAATAGCGGTTACCCATCCGAAAAACTGCGGACTTACCGATACAAGTACTCTGGTTTTAAAGTGATCCTCTCCCTGCGGGATCAACCAGACATCATGTCCAAAGCGGTCGATCACAACACCTGCCAGTTCATTCTTGCATTCCAGCGTGACTTCCGCATCTACACCGCCGTACATTCCAAAGGTCTTCTTAGCGAATGCAGCCAGATCAAAGTTCTTGAAGGACTCTTCCCCTTTACGATCTGTCTTCAGGATCTCTGTATTCTGCATCTTATCTACACGATAATGCTTGATAATTCCGGCCGCTGCATCATAAGCTACCAGATAATAATTCTCATCATCCCAGGTCAGTGCCCACGGGCTGACAACATAAAATGCACCGTCTTTCTTCAGTTTCAGTTCTTTCTTAACAGTCCACTCTGCATAATGAAACTTGATTTCTTTATTCTCGTAGATTGCAGTATGAATGTAGTCTATATTGTAATAAACAGTTTCATTCTCTGTCTTCGGACGATTTACGATGAAAACATATTTGGAAAGCATTGCATCATCTACCAGGAGCTTTAACTATTCCTGATCCAGAATCGTGCATAATTCCGATGCGTTCAGCATGTGCGTATCATCGGTACGTTCCAGAAGGATTCCCATAAGGAGCTTTCTCCTCTGCCACCATCTGCACACCGGCAGCCTGGTTGCCAAAGTCCGGATAATAAACTTTGACAGATTTTCTTGCCTGGATCTCACCGGCCAGTCGCTCCTTCAGAAGGGTATTTCTCCTGGTGACTGTTACATTTCTCACTGCATAAGAAAGAGCCTTCTTCGTGCCTACCATCACCAGAATCTTCCTGGCCCGGGTAATACCGGTATAGATCAGATTCCTCTGCAGCATCACATAATGATTCATCAGCACCGGCATAACAACTATCGGATACTCAGATCCCTGGGCTTTATGAATAGTTGTTGCATAGGCATGCACCAGTTCATCCAGCTCGGTGGTATCGTACTCAATGCTCCGACCATCAAAATTCACCAGAAGGGTACGATCCTGCATGTCTACAGATTCAATGATTCCGATATCTCCGTTGAATACTTCCTTATCGTAATTGTTCTTGATCTGCATGACCTTATCGTTTGGTCGATAGACAAATCCACTCCTTCGAAGACCTTCTCCCTGAGGGTTCAAGGCTTCCTGCAGTGCCATGTTCAGATTGGTAGCACCGACTACACCTCTCTGCATCGGTGTCAGCACCTGAATCTGACTGGCTGGCGTCCGATAATATCCCGGAAGTTTCTTATGTACCAGTTCCACAATCTTCTTCGCTGCTTCCTCCGGATCTTCCTGAGTCATAAAGAAGAAATCCGTATTCTTTCCATTGGATGTATCCGGCATCTGACCGGCATTGATCTTATGTGCATTCATGATAATCCGGCTGGTCTGGGCCTGACGGAAAATCCTGGTCAGACGAACCACCGGAAATACTTCACTGTCGATCACATCACGGAGCACATTTCCTGCGCCAACCGAAGGAAGCTGATCAATATCTCCCACCAGGATCAAACGCATGTGAGGCGGGATGGCTTTCATCAGCGCATTCATGAGAACAATATCAATCATAGAACACTCATCCACGATCAGAACATCACCCTCAAGAGGTGTTTCCTCATTTTTCTGATAGCCTTCCGGCGGTTTGAATTCCAGAAGTCGGTGGATGGTCTTTGCCTCCAGACCGGTAGCTTCCGTCATCCTCTTGGCTGCACGTCCTGTAGGGGCCGCCAGCAATATATTCAGTCCAAAGGCGCGATAGGCTGCGATGATTCCCTGGGTTGTGGTGGTTTTTCCTGTACCCGGACCACCGGTAAGCACCAGGACCTTTGCAGTCGCTGCCCGGCGAATGGCTTCCACCTGCACCTCATCATATTTCATATTTACAGTATGCTGGATTTTCTCAACATCCACAGACAACTCCGGATTACCGGTATCCTGTCTGGCTTTCATAAGAGAAACCCATAGTCTGTCTGTTGCCGGTTCTGCTGCCAGCTTTTTCAATTTATTGGCAACACCAACCTCCGCAAAATAAAACGGCGGCAGGTAGATACATTCTTTTTCAATCTCTTTGGCAGCATCTTCCGGAATAACCTCATCCGGCGCAAACTGCGGAACCCTAATCTTCTCACGGATCAATTCTTCATCCTTCAACATCTGATCCATCGTCATAATGATACTGGTATCCTCCGCCTCCAGAAGTTCTGATGCTTTCTTGATCAACTGATCACGCTCTGCATAAACATGGCCTTCATCTGCCAGCTCACTTAAAGTATACATGATACCGCTGCGCAGACGGATAAATGCCTCCTTGCCGATACCAAGTTTCATGGCAATGCTGTCAGCCGTCTTAAAACCAATTCCCCAGATATCATCCGCCAAGCGGAATGGATTCTCCTTTACCTTCGAAATGCTCTCATTGCCATACTGACGATAGATCTTCGCTGCAAATGCAGTGCTCACGCCATGATCCTGAAGGAAAAGCATAACATTCTTGATCTCCTTCTGTCGTTCCCAACTCTCAGCAATCTTATCGACACGCTTCTTTCCGATACCGGGAACCTCCAGGAGCCGCTGCACATCCGTCTCGATAATCTCCAGTGTATCCGTACCGAACTGCTGCACGATCTTCTTAGCAAACTTCGGTCCCACACCCTTGATCAGGCCAGAGCCAAGGTATTTCTCAATACCAAAAACTGTGGCAGGCATGGTCTCTTCCCAGCTCTCCGCCAGGAACTGTCTGCCGTACCTAGCATCCACCTTCCAATTGCCATCAATCAAAAGCACGGATCCAACATTGGCATCCACGAGGTTACCAACGACCGTAACCAGGTCATTATAGTTCTTTACGGCGCACTTCAAGACAGAATAGCCAGTTTCAGGGCTTTGATAGGTTATACGTTCTACGACGCAGCGAAGCTTAATCATTCTGTCTCACCTGCCTTTATCATGATTTTGCTGATGCCTATATACTGTTATTCACAATCTGTTCCAAATGTGCTGCGATGAATTCCTGCGCTTTCTGAGAATACATAACAATTTGATAAGATTGTCCATATGTCGATGTTCGTTCCTGCATGTAAAGCCCAAAATCTATTCCCGACTCCGTTGCTTCCGGATGGAGCTTTCCTGTGTATTTGTCCTGAACATCGATTAAATATCCTTTCCGTTTCAGCCAGTCTGTTACTGGTTTTGTACCGATTCCCCGCACATTTGGATCAAGTGCCAATCCTTTCAGCCTGTTCATAAAATAAGCAATCGAAGTATCATCCACATATTCAAATCCGGAAAGACATTCAAACGGAAATGGTGGCTTTGACGGTTTAGATGCCCGTCCGCCGATCATACCATTATTTTCCTTAACTGCAGTAAGAACCTCTTTTACAAAATACATACACCGGATCACATTCGGATTGTTTAATACAGAATCCTCTTCCGTAGGTTTATTATTAACAGGATTCTTGCCATCCGCTATACGTTCAATATATTTCATGGCAACTTCCAACTTTTGCATATCAATCTGCATATTCTTACTTCACCACCTTAACTATTCATTTAGATTCCAGATTTCATATCCCTGCCGCCTGGCTGAATCATACACCGGTTGCATATTCTTCTGCAGAATACTATAGAATTCTTCCTTTGAATTTCCCGGTCTGTACAATTCCCGACCTGCCCAGATAGAATGCAAATTATCCCGATAACAGGCCTCAAAAAGCTTATGAAGTCCCTCTCGTTCATGGATCAAAGTATACATGCCGTACTGGTTCTCAGCGAACACCACAAAGAAAGGATCCCATTTTGGAAGCTTATTACTCTTCGACGAATTCAAAGAAGAATCCATCGGCATCAGGTTCCAAAGCTCATCATTCATGACAAAAGACCATGGAATAAAATGATCCACATCATACTGCTTTGTAACAATTGGTTTGCCAGTAAAGACATCCCTGACTTCTCGCACATCCAAAATGCCTTCCCATAGCTTACGCACATTATTCAGCTTCCGCATCTTTTCATCCATTGGTGCCAGTTTGTAAATGAGACCCGGAACTTCTGGATTATTATTCTGCAGCCATTTCACCTTCTCATACTGGATCCATCCCAGAATATTTACCGTATTATCCTGGATCATGCGCATCCAATCGGAATTGAAGTGAACTTCCTTTTTCAGCTTACTGCTATCTCCGAAGGTATAAGGCAGACGAATTACAGTACTATCGATTCGTCTGATATACTCGGTTAATCTACGAATACTACCCCACGGCACTTCTTCTGAGCTTTTTGAGAAAAAACCTGCCAATGCCCGACCAGGAACCATATTGGTTAGCTGTTCCTTAGAAAGTTTCAACTCAGCATTATGTTCTCGGATTGCATTTTTGATTTCCACTTTGGATGCATTTGCCGGAAGGTTACTCAGTTCTGTCAGTTTAAGAACAGCACGTTCCAGACCGTCTCTGACAAGACCATCTGCCTGCATGCCACTAAGGTGAATATGAAATTCCCTTACGGAATACCATGCATTGCAGATCATCTCATCGATAATCACATCAAAGGTTGTATCCTGAGTTCCCTCAGAAATAATATCCACGATTGCTTCCAGCCAGTAAAATTTATAACAGTAGGAAGGATCCTTCATCATCTGCGAAAAGCCCTCAATATCCAAAGTATTGTGATATTCTCCATTGATATTTAACGAATATCCGATTTGCGGAGTATCAAATTGAGCCATTTCTCATCACCCCTTCCTGCTCTGACATCGCTGGTGATCCAGTGGTCTTTTATCGTAAGCTCCGGTATCCCTTTCATAAATTCCTGAAATGTATCTTCCCTAAAATCTGTAAAATAACGCCCGTTACGCTCTCCTTCAAAATCACCGTATTTGAAGGAAGTGTAGATTACTCCGGTGTTTTTAATCGCATCACACATTTTTCGAATCACCAAAAGTAATTCATTCTTTGGCAAATGCAAAATAGAGGAGCATGCCCAGATGCCATCATAAGTGCCCCTATCATCCAATTTCTGAAACAGCATTTCTTTCACTTCAATACCGGTAAAAGCACTGGCCCGTCTACAAAGTTCAGCTGATCCATCGGTTGCAGTAACCCGGTATCCTTTATCCAGAAAATATCTGGTATCGCGACCGGAACCGCAGCCGAAATCGAGAATCAATGCGTTTTCATCCAATAATAGCAGAAATCGATCCTGAGCCTGATGCATATCAACATTCTGCGTATTCTCTATGAAGTTTTCTGCATTAATGTTGTAGTAATCAATCGTAAAATCCATTTTCATACTTCCTCCCGCTCAGTGATAACTATCCTCAACGAAGCCATCCAGGGCAGCCCTCTCTTGTATTTTTTCTAAGTTATTCTCTTCGTCAAAGTAGATCTTGTCACCTTCGTTGATATTACGCTCATACACTCTTTAATCTTCTCAATCAGCGCAATATCAGCCGGTAGCCACGCTACACTATCTAATTCATCTTTTGTAAGCCACTTCGCAGCTTCAGCTTCTTTGAGCTCCAACTCTCCCACTCTTACTTTAGCCCAGAAACAATCCATAGAGAGATGAAAAGTCGGATAATCATATTCAATGGTATCAATCAACTCACCAACGTCGATTTCTGTGTTAAGCTCTTCCATAATTTCTCGTTTAAGCGCCTGTTGCGGTGTTTCTCCTAGCTCCACTTTGCCGCCGGGAAACTCCCACTGCCCTTTAAATTCCCCATAACCTCTGGCAGTTGCAAAAATCTTTTCTTTATCTCGAATAACTGCTGCAACAACTCTTATCGTTTTCATACAGCTTTGTCCTCCTCATCTAGCAGATTACTTTCCAAATATTTCAGCAGATCTTCTCTGACTGGTTGATGCATTTTCATTGTAACCTTCGTGATGTCCTTCATCTTTCCGTTATTATCCATCTTTTTATCACCTACTGCTGATATAATGTCACAAGTTCCCATATAGTAAAAGCTTGTTTCCGCATCACTTTTTTTGACCATTAAATGTTTCCTCTTCGCTCCCATAACATCTTGCATATAGCTGCTTTCTGGTCCCTTACCAATCTGAGAATCCCATCGAAAGATCATACTATCCGTAAATGCATCAGCATAATCCGGTTTACCTTCCGCATACTGTAATTCTTCACTCTCTGCTCCAACCTTATGATAGGTAATGAAAATGAAAACATCCTCTCCAATACGTTTCATTCCATACATTATGGACGACAAATCTCGCCCGCAATTCATCAGCAAACTAACATCTCTTCTGGAATACTTTTCATAAAGCACAAAAGGGCTATCTGCATCCTGTTTTTTAGCAAATTTATCCTGATATCTGCTAAGTCCAACACGAATCAGATCATCCATCTGCTTATAAAATTCTCTGTGCTGGAGTCTTTTGGTATAACTCACCATTCTACGGATAAACTTTGCGTCATGGTCACCAATAATATCTATTTTCTTGTATTTTTGATACTCTGCTTCTTTGCTAACAAAGCGTCCCTCTAATACTTGAATCGCATTTTCAAGGGATGCTTTATCAAAAGAATTCAAATAGGTATTTTTCAACTCATTTGTTAATTCTGACAATGAAATCAGATCTGAATGAAATAAGCGTTTTAATATCTCTAATTCATATGGTCTAACACCACTGAGAACCGTTTTGGATAAATACTCTAATGTGAGCTTTTCCTGATCCGTAATCTTTTCTCTATAGCATTCATTTTCAACCGAAACTAAAAAATCCTGATAAGTTTTATACTCTCTGATAATTACAAGTGGATCTATCTCTCCATTTTCGTAAAAATCCATAAGATATGGAACTCTTCCCAATCTATTTTTTAATGATATATAACTATCTTTAATAATTGTTTTCATTCCACGAATCTTATCAATGGATCTGAAGATTTTTTCCTTTGCTACTGCATCAAAATGAACTGTAGACGCTCCTGGTATCGTACTATTACCACTAATCACGTACTTCCGAATTGTATCAGGATTATATGTACGGTCACCAGAAAGAGCAATCGGAATCATAAAGTTTTTCTCATAATTCCCTATAAAATCCAAAATCACAACAAATTCTTTACCATCCGACTTACGAAGACCACGGCCGAGTTGCTGTATAAAGACAATCGGAGACTGGGTTGGTCGGAGCATAATCACCTGATTCACCTCTATAATATCCACACCCTCGTTCAAAATCTCAACAGAAAAAATATAATCCAAAGGCTGAATATCATCTGTAGCATCCGCCTCATCCATCGCCAACCGTTCAAATGCTTCTGCTCGCTCATTTTCATCGGCATCTCCATTTAAGGCAATGGTTCTGAAATGCTTCCCAGTATTCGGATTAATCGTCTTATTGAATTTGTCCGACAATTCTCTTGATTCTGCAACACGGCTGCAGAAAATCAATCCCTTTACGCGATCCCCACTGTACCCAAAATAGTTTGCCTGCTCTATGATATGTTTTACTCGTTCATCACTGGTAAGAAGATTGAAATCTTCTGTTGTAATTGTCTTATTCCTGCCTTTCCCATCACCAATCATGGATAAATCACTGATACCAAAGTAGTGGAATGGACACAACATATTCTCTTCCATAGCCTGTTGTAGACGAATCTCATAAGCAATCTGATAATGAAAGATTTCATAGATATTTTGACCTTCTATATTGTCATCTCGCTTATCCGGAGTCGCAGTCATACCAAGCCACAGCTTTGGTGTAAAGTAGTTCATGATTCGCTGGTAAGTATCTGCAGCAGAATGATGTGCTTCATCCAAAATAATACAATCAAAATCTGTTGGCTTATAATGGTGCAGATGTTCTTCTCTCCATAAAGTATCTCTGGTCGCAAACACATAATCTGCATCGTAATCATGATTTCCCGCACCCACGATACCCATAGTGACTTGCTTATTAAACACTTTTTCGTAAGAACGTTTCGCCTGTTTTGCCAACTGGTTTCTATGTACCAAAAATAGCACTCTCTTAAATCCCAGTTCACGCATGGCAAATGCGGACGCATAGGTTTTTCCAGTACCTGTTGCCGAGATTAAAAGTGCACGTTTCTCACCTAATGCCAGGATTTTTTTCAGGTTAGTAATAAACCCCACCTGCATCGAATTTGGCTGAAGCTTGTACTTTTCAAGAGAAGTAATCCCTCCATCTTTGGCAACATCTCTTTGATGCTTTACGATTTCATACTGCTGGGCATAATTTTCAATAAAATCCTCATACTCAAGGGCATATTGAGAATTCCAAAGCTGATTGAATTCTGCCAAAATCTGCTCCGCTATCTCTCCCTGTTCTGCAGATACAATTTTTGTATTCCACTCTTTGTTACTTGTGAGTGCAGCACTTGTAATATTGGAACTACCTATAATAATTCGATATATCTCTCTATTTTTGAAAATATATCCCTTTGTATGAAATCCTTCGTCTGCAGTATCTACATCGTACATTTTTATCTGAATATTTTTAAGTTCATGTAACTTCTTTAACGCTCTGGGCTCGCTAAAAGATAAATAATTTGTCGTCAGTATTTCTCCAGGAATATTTCTCTCCTCTAGTTCCTTTAATGTCTGCAGAAGCGGAGTAATGCCGCTCATCGTAATAAATGCCACACTGATCTGAAACTTATCACAGGACAATAGTTCATCCTCAATGGAAGAGATCACCTTTTTCCCTTCCTGATGATTATTTGAGACAAATTGTGGCTTAAAAGCAAGATTTGAAGGAATCCTGCTATCAATATATGCAGTTTCAAATCCCATCCTAAGATTTTCATTTATTTCCCGATTCATAGACTGCCTCCTACAAATGTTGATTCAACACCAGTTTCTCCTCAAATCCGTTTGAATAAATGTATATTAATCTTCCTCTATCAAATACCGGATCCACATCATGGATAATACTGTGATGATTCGGACATACAATAATCTGATTACTTGCATCATTATTCAGACTTTTAACAGAGTAATCAATGTGATGTGCCTCTGCCACATGAGAGCCATATTTCTCACCGATAAGGCGTCCGCAGATTTGACATCGATATCCGTAGAGCCGCTTCAAATTATCACCAATCTTCTTATTCAACTTTCGGATTTTAACAATCTGCTCTTTTTCTTTTAAACCAGCCGTGTCATCTTCGACATCGAAATTGAACTGAGCTTCCATAATCCGCTCTGACTGTCCACTAATAGTGTCGCGTAAAACTTCCATATCAAGAGAACCGATTGTCTCCAGTACATAAGTATCATCATACTCGGTAGTATAAACTGCCAGATATTCCTTATAATTATCTGGAAGAGGAATATGTTTTTTTGATCCTTTTTCTTGCAATTGCTTCATTTTACTTATATATGCATAGCTTCTCTGAAAACAACCACGAAGCGCTTGTGCTAAATCACTGTTCTGTGTATATCGAATCTGAACAATATCTGTATGAGGACCAAACTTCTTATCAATTCGATTATTATTTAGCTTCGCCTTATAAGACTTTCCATTAAGATAAAGATTTACGACCTTGGATTCACCCCGTTGGATAAAGCGTCCAGCAACTTGGCTGAATACCACCTGATGCTCAATCGGTATTGCAAAACCATAATTAAAGAGCGACCAATCAACTTCTTTTTTATACACATATTCATCCGAAATAGTTTTAATCATTTTAGTCACTCCCGTCTATGAAAACTCTTATTCCAAAATCAACTCTTCTTACCTTTTCGCGGTTGTCTGATAAGAAACCAAATCCATCTTTTTCATTTCGTGGTCTATCAAAAGTTTCCAGAGCCCATTGTATGACACCTTCATATTAATACTTCATGTCATGATTTAAACTATAAACGGAACAAAATAACTCTGTTATTATTATAGCCTACACATGAATTTTTGTCATAAGCAACTTTCGA
Source organism: Sporofaciens sp. SGI.106 (assembly GCF_050314255.1). Lineage (NCBI taxonomy): Bacteria > Bacillati > Bacillota > Clostridia > Lachnospirales > Lachnospiraceae > Sporofaciens > Sporofaciens sp. SGI.106. Next base: position 16,777 of record NZ_JBNPMZ010000021.1, on the reverse strand, counting down.
TTTTTCAAAACTATCTTGTTATTTTCTACAGTTTTCTATTATTATCAAACATTTACTTAAATGAAAAACTAAATTCCAGCTGTGGATTATCTCAGTAAATATGCGGGATTAAATTCTGTAATGCACCTTAACAATTCTATTTTTTTGCCTTATAATAAACTTGTAAGCACCCATGATTTATGTTTTTATGCATACTAACCGGGCATCTGAAAATAGTGTGCGAGACTAAATTCCACATGCCTTATATGCAAGACTAAATTCTGGTGCAGTGAAATCTGCCTGTGCTTTACTATTTTATTTTATAAGTTTTGGACTAAGCATAACATCATCAGGTGCGATTGCTTTTAATCCTAATGCTTTGTGCAGTTTGTTGTCCAAGAGTAAAAGAGAGAGTTCATATGGGCTATGTCCATTAAGACTGTCTCTTTTTTCGTTGTTTATGTGATTCATCATAAGTCTAACTTTCTCGTCATTTGAATCAGCGAATGAGCTCCCTTTCGGACGGATGTAGCGGATATACTCGTGGTTCTTTTCGCAGGCACCTTTTTGCCAAAAGATATATGGATCACAGTAAAAGACAGTCGTGCTTTTACTTCCGTCACAGAATTCCTCCATCTCTTCACGAGCTGAGAATTCTGAACCTCCATCCGTGAGAATCACCGGAAAAAGCTTTTTGAATGCATCCTGCCCCAACACTGTTTCAAGCCATACAAAGACCTCTAACACGCATTCCTGGTCTTGATATTCCAATAGGAACATAAGCATAAGATTGCAGTTGCGGAATGTAAAGGTCAAGAGGGCGCGGCTTTCGCCTTTCTTTCCTTCCACGCAGTCCATTTCCACAACATTTATATCTGGATGATCTTTCATATAATTCTGGAAATCTTCGTAGTTATGACCTTGACGATAAGAACGATCTTTTGCACTGGTCTGTGTAGGTTTCTTGCGTTTCTTATAACGTACAGAACGCCTTAAGTCACCATTGCGGACATCGAATACACAATCATTGATGTAGGAGTAAAGTGTTCTTCTGGAGCAACCCAATTCTTCTGCATGAGTAGCATAAATATGACCGATGGACTGATGTTTCTCCTTGATCAATGGAACCAATAAATCATTCATGGATTGAATGCTTTCCGGAGTCTGGTTAATGCCGGCTCTGCAATCGACCAGCACGCTACGGTACTCATCATGGGCATACTTGGATGAATAAAACTTTCTGGGCATAAGACAATGGGTCTTTTTACCACAGCCATTACATACGTAGGGTGGTTTATTCAGTTTCTCACATTCAGCTGTCTCATATGCGGGACATATATCAGTGCAGCGAAAGGATGGTTTTCTGCAAAGCTTACAATGAATGCCACACATCTTATCACACAAGCATGTCATCTTACAGTTCTTGCGATGAATACATGGCGGATGAGTGTAACCTGAATCCGGACGTTCTTTTGTATGTGCGTGGAGACGTACTTCCTTTGATATGTAGATGGATTTTTACCAATAATTCGTCCAATTTCAGCGAAGCTTCTATTCTCAGTAAGACCTTTCTCGATATCAACACGCTGTTCAAATGTTAAATGTTTCTGATTGCCTTTATTCTTCATAATTATCTCCAATCTGCACAGGCAGGCAATCAGCTGCAAGTACATTATACGGAGTAATGATTATCAAAGACAATATGGCAAATATGTGTGCAAAAGTAACTTCGACCTATATGGAATTTACTCTTGCATTTGGTCCAAAACCGGAATTTAGTTTTTCATTTAAGTTTTATCTTCACCCCATCAATAACGCACTCGCACCCCGCAATGAACAATAAACACCTGTTCAGTTTTATCCACTACACGAAAAACATAATAGCCGAGACCATTTTGCCAGCCTCAGCTATTTACATTGCTAATATTCTTTTCTAAAAATCAAATTCATCCGGATCCAGTCCTGCTTTTTCCAATACTTCTCTTCTTTCTTCCGGATCCATAAACTCTAACTCATCGTAATCAAGCCCTGCCTCAGCAAAGATATCTTGCTCGTCATCATCATCGAATGAATCTGATTCTCCACTCTTCATCATTTCATCCATAAACCGAAACTGAGCAGCTCTCTCGAATATATCCAAGCGTCCATCACAGTTAAAATCAAACATCTTATCAAATCCAAACATAATTTATCCTCCCAAATCTCTTTATGAAAATGGCAATTCATCATCGATGCCATCCGGAATGTTCATAAATCCCTCTTCATCCGAAGGTGCTACTGATGATCTGCTATAATGACCCTGACCGCCATTACCTGACGCAGATGCTTCTCTGCAAATTCTGCATTGCGCCCGAAGGTAACACAGCCGATAAAATCTGCACTCTGCTCACCGTCTCTTTTGAATCTGCGTTCAACTGCGATGGTATATCTTGTAACTGCAATTGCATTTTCTCCGGTGCCGTATCTTACTTCCGGATCTCAGGTCAAGCGTTCCATCAGGATTACTTTATTCATCGATTGCTTCCTCCATCTTCTTATGTTTGTTTTCAATCAGACTCTTCTTGCTGAGACTGCAGATTGTTCCATGAGGTATCACCAGAACAACCTTTGCCTTTGCAGTGTCACCGATCTTATCATAGATGCGTCCGGCGCTCATGCTTTCTCCGATTACAGTGTGTGCACTATTTGCCACATATCCGATTTCGCCAAGTCCTTCCTTCTTTACAACAATGGCCTCTTTATCGAACTTGTTATCTGGTTCCTTCTTGAGTTTCAGTTTCATTCCCGGCTTCATGAATTCATTGCCGTGATAGTACTTGGTTCCTGTCAGTGTGAAATAAATCTTACTCATTGCCCGTCCTCCTTGATTCCTTTTCTTATGTTACCAGTTTACGCCAAATGGCTATGCAAAAATCCTGACAACCAACCGGTCTCCGAGCGGGTTTTGTGCCCAAATCTATTCTATCCGATTCTTGTAGGTTACATAGACATGTCCCACACCAAATACAAGACCAAATAATATGAGCAGATAATGCCTCATCGTTATTCCACTCAGCAAAAACAGACAGGTTGGCAATATCGCAAGAGTAATCTGCTTGCCAAAACTTTGTTTATAAAAATACAGTATCCAGATAACCCAATAGGACAACATCAGCAATACATTTCCTATGATATAAATCAAAAACGCTCCCACAGATCCAAATCCAAATTCGTCAATCCCGATATTGAATACCATAAGAAACATACAAGCGTATCTTCCGATCTGCTCCAGAATATTCATAAATTTATTCGTGCAAAGGTTCTTCTGATCTTTAACCCTGACTGCATAAGCTATATTCGGAATACGCAGCAGGATTACAAGAATCAGACCAAATACATTCAGCCAATCCATTCCCATCTTTCCTGCTATAAATACAGCTGTCGGTCCATCTGAACCTCCAATAATTGACATGTGACTCACTCCATCTTTCCGATTCTTTACCTTATGATACCACACTCCGATTCCAAAGAGAAGTTTGGCATCCACAATCTTCCGTCTGCAGAAAAACTACAGATGGAACTGGAAGAAGAACTGGCTTCTGCAAGGTAACGAGTTATTTTTACTTCTCCAAAGCCAAGCGCAATTGACAGAGGAGCCTTTCCTAAACTGTAAATCTTGCCCAGTTTTTCAATTTCCTCTAATGAGATGATTCCTTCTTTCGTTTCTTTTACAATGGACTCAATGTTCCGCAAGGGACGCCTGCGGTGTACCGACTGAGCTAACGGAACAAAAAAGATCGCCTACCTTCACCAGATAAGCGATCCTGAAAATCTCTAGTAGATATGGGGATTACTCCCCATACCCCTACTCAAAACCGTACGTGCGCGATTAACGCATACGACTTTTCACTCTATATTTCACACTCTATCTGTAAAACAAACTCACTTTGATTCTTGGTTCAAGTAATGGAAAAGTCCTGAGTAGACCATTAAAGAAAGTATCCATCGTATAACATCTTCTCTGACTTCTCCGATTGAGCCACTTGAACAGTAACCATTTTGTCTGAATCAGAAAGTTCTTCACTTCCATTGTATTGTCGGTCACTCCATAATACTGGTAGTGCCCTCGCAGTTTCGCATTGACTGTTTTGAATATCTGCTCTAGTGGCATTGCTCTGTGTTCCTTTATCCATTCTTTCATTGCCTTGATTTTGCTACGGAATTTCTTCTTACTGATCTTTACCCTACAACGGAAAAACTGCTTCTTTCCGTCCATTCCGCAATAAAACGTGAAACCAAGGAAGTCAAATGTATCTGGTTTTCTTTCTCCTCTTGCTTTTCGGTTTTGCCTGGCAAACCTCCCAAATTCCAGTATCTTCGTCTTTTCCTCCGCCAGTTCCAGTCCATATTTCCCAAAGCGTTCTTCCAGTCTCTGCTTGAATACCTGTGCTTCATATTGATTCTGAAAACAACAGACAAAATCATCACAATAACGAATCAGATAACATTCGCCTTTACATTGTCTCTTTACGATTACATCAAACCAGTTATCCAGTACATAATGCAGATAAATATTTGCAAGTATTGGACTGGCTCCATTTCCCTGTGGGGTTCCCCGTTCGTTGTCAAGAAATTTTCCGTCTTCCATGATTCCCGCTTTCAGAAATTTCTCGATTATCTCAAGAAATCTTCTGTCAGCTATGTCATGTGACAACATCTTCATCAGCCATCCATGGTCTACATTATCAAAGAATCCTCTGATATCTGCTTCCACCACATAGTTTGTCTTCCGATACTGCACCATCTCTATGATTTCCCTCACTGCCTGATGGCAGTTCCTGTTTGGACGGAAGCCAAAGCTCTCATTATAAAACTTCGGTTCGTAAATTTGCTCCAGTATCTGTGCAATCGCATTTTCCACCAGTTTATCCTCATAGCAGGAGATTCCCAATGGTCTCATTTTGCCTTTTGTTTCTTTCGGAATATAGACTCTCCTTGTTGGATTTGGGCGGTAACTTCCACTTTTCATCCGTTTTACAAGATTCGCAAGATTTTCCTCAAGATTCTGTTCATAATCTTCTTTTGTCACTTTATCAATTCCATACGCTTTTCTTTTATCCATCGTTTTATGGATTGCTCTTAAGGTATCTTCATTGATATATGACGCAAGATTTTGAACCTTTCTGTCAGTTCTGTTTGCTTTTGCGATATTGTACTGTATTCCAAGTAACTCGTTCACCATGTTCATCAGCTCTCTTTCGTCTGCATAGTTTCTTATCACTTGAAGCTATAAAGTGCACAGCCCTTTTCTCCATCTGCTTTCACAGACTTCTTCGATACTATGGCTGTGTCGGACTCCCTGTCATTCATTTGGATTCCTAACGCATTCCTTTGTTTTGGTTTCCATACCTCTTTCAAGGAAATGACAGGGTCTCAGCTGTTCCGATAACATACTTCTCATCAACCTCGCCGAGTTCTCAGACTGGGAGATGCCGTCATAACCTCGCCATATCGGTCATAACAGTGTTGTCTGCTGTGACATAGAACACATCGACCATTTCCAACCTTAAAATAATTTCCCAGCTCAATCACTTCACTTTCGTTTCGGCTCTGTTGTTCCCTGTCCTACGCTTAAACCTAATGTTACCATTTCGGTTTCAAGGACTCGGTACAGGCGGCTGGCTAGACCTTACCTGATAGGATTTTCCTACTGTATGATTATCAGCTTACCAAAGTTTGCAGAATTACTTCCGCTCACCAGGGGAAATCAGCTATGCTGATTTCACAGCTCGCACCTATGTATTATTTTACGCGGAGTTTTCTTACTTCTATTACTCCCTGCATTTCCACCATAAGTACAGATTATAAATACCTTTTTAGTATCTGCGTTTCAATATACCATGACACATTTCAAACAGAATTTATATCCCGTTATATATATTCCAATGACAGGCGTAGGAATCGAATACTCAATATTTTCCTTCTGGCTATATATAACAGGAATTATCTCCATGCCATCCTTCATTCCCAATTGTCTGATACTATCTACGAAAAGCTCATACTCTCTTTTTCTTGATTCATCAACTATAATCCTTTTCTTCATAATAGTTCTCGTTTTAAGATTCAGGAATCCTGTTGGTTGCTGTATAGGAACATCATCTTCTTTTACCAGCCTTGCAAGATCATAATGTAGTTCATGGTATAATATAATACGTTTCTTGTCACCAACAACTGAAAACTCCCCTTGTTTTGCCTTGGAAAGCATATATTCTTTTATATTGCAATATTGAAGATAAGCTTCTGTATCCATTCTCTTACGCAACTCTTCATCTACTTCAATAGCACTTTTTGAATTATTAAGAAGTTCATCTCGAAATCCCATAAAAATATCCTTTCTGTGATGATATCAATTCTGTTATTTTTCAAGGCACTCTGGATCGAGCAGAAAGTCATAGATGTTTACGGTCAGGATACCATATTCATCGTAGTGCGGCTTAACAATATCCTTAGTAATGACGATTTTCTTAAAAGAATCGTCAATCTTTCTGAAAGGTCTGATTTCCTGAATCCGTTTTTCTTCATCAGGCAATGAATAAGCCGACTGGATATAATACCTTGCGGAACCAAGATTGCAAACAAAATCAACTTCCAGTTGCTTGCGGATTACCTTGCCATCCTGATTTCTCTCTGCGATTGGTATCACACCTACATCTACACGGTAACCACGCATACGAAGTTCGTTGTAAATGACATTCTCCATGGAGTGGGGCTGTTCAAACTGACGGAAGTTAATTCTGGCATTACGAAGTCCCAGATCAGAAAAGTAATATTTTCTTGGAGTTTCAATATATGCCTTTCCTTTGATGTCATATCTTTGGGCTGATTCAATCAGGAAAGAATCCTCGAAATAATCCAGATATTTTTTTATCGTAGCAGAAGTAATTCTGGATTTTTTCACAGTTTTGAATGTATTCTTTAACTTTTCGGGATTCGTCAGGGAACCAATAGCAGAGGAGAGAATGTTCAGAAGATCTTCCAGTTCTCCAATGTTCTTCACACGGTTTCGCCTGGTAATATCCCGAATATAAATCTCATTGAACAGGTTCTGTAATGCTACAGCTTTTTCATCGGCACCGTCACGAAGAACAACCAGAGGAATGCCGCCGTAGAGCATATACTCGGATAGTCCCATGTATTTGTCGCCTTGATATACGGACATAAATTCCGCAAAGCTCAAAGGATACATATGAACCTCGTCACCACGACCGGCGAACTCTGTTGCAATATCTTTGGACGGTAGTTTTGCATTGCTTCCGGTCACAAATACATCCATATTTTCTTTACGCAGGTAACCATTCAGAACAGCTTCAAAGCAATCCAGCATCTGAATTTCATCAAGAAGCAGATAGTACATTCCTTCATCAATGACCTTGGAACGGATATAAGCCATGAATTTTTCCGGATCAACCCCACGCTTTTCCTTTTCAATCTGAATCAGGCTTTCCCCAATCAGATAAAGGTCATCTGCGGAATCAAATGCGAAACGGATGATATGGTCAGTATCTACTCCTTTTTCCAGCAGGTGGTGATAAAAAATGGTATTCAGTAAGTAGGACTTGCCACATCTGTGGATGCCGGTAATTACCTTGATTAACCCGTTGTTTTTCCTTTTTATCAGTTTATTCAAATAAAAATCTCTGCGAATTTCCATCGTCAAACCTCCTTGCAAAAGATTTGTGCGACTTGTTACACTTTTCTATTCCATTATATTTGAGATCAGTCTAAAATCAATACTTCAAGTATCTCTTAGAATAGATTTTTGCAACTTGTAACATTTTTCTTCTCTATAACATAGTATATGCAAGATGCCGGTTTTAAAATCGTAAATTTGAGTGCGTGGTATTACCAGATTAGAGTATTTAAAAATTAGCCCAGAGCATGGTTTTATGCAAAGCAATGTCGTCACCGGCTCCGCTGCTTTGCTATTTCGTGGCATCATATACCAGACTCTATTTTTAAAATTTAAAATCCGAGCGAGCCGTATCCATCCACGGAAGTTCATCAAGAAATATGACTCTTTTATTATTAATCGGTTCACGATATACCTTATCGCTTTGAAGCAATTCCTTAAGACGCGCAAAAGCCTCAAACCAATCTGCAGGTGCACTTTTTTCTTCATATCCATATGCATTCAGGCTTGCCTGAAAAGCACGCAGCTGTCCCTTCGTCTTTTCATCTGACAGACCAGTCGTATAAAACGAAAACTGCTGATTAAAGTATTCGCGAATCAGGTAAGTCTTTCCCACCCTTCTTCTTCCGTATACGACAACAAATTCCGGTCTCTTTGACAGCAGGCACTGCATAAGACTGTCCTTTTCTCTTTTTCTTCCAATAATCTTCATAGAAGCACCACCTTGTCATAAATCGCCACACAATATCTTAAAATAGCTTATTTGGCGTTTTATACTATATATTTAGATTATAAATCGCCATCATCTTTTTTAAGTCAAAATATAAGGTCGAATGTAAAGACTTTTCATCCTCATTTACTTCCCTTCTTCTGCCAGACTGTGGGACTTATCGCTTATTATACCCTTAGTTACAAAATTAATATTCTAAATACCTTTGCCATAGAAATACCTCACAAATACGAACTCTCCTGTTTCTATCATAACTCTATCATATTTATCTCATAAACTGATGTGCAAAAGTCCGTACTTCCAAACGTTAGCGGATGGATTCGAACCATCGGTACGTTACCGTACACTTCCTTAGCGGGGAAGCACCTTAAACCAACTCGGACACGCTGACAAAGTGGGCAAGGAAGGACTCGAACCTTCGGTGTTTCTGATGTAACGGATTTATCCCTAAAGGGACTAGCTTTGCGTCGCGTCCGCTGCCTTCGCCACTAGGCTTACCTACCCATGGGGTGACTACCGGGGCGCGGTGGTCCAGTGGACCACATCTTTCGCACCGACCGAGACGGCAGTCGAGACTTGTGTCCTAACCTTTAGACCAGGGGACCAGATGCGAACTCACCGCAGTGAATCCGCTTTATTTTTTCTTCATGCACTAATCTGTACCTGAATGGTTGCATCAACCACCAGAATATCATCAATCTTTACTTGTAAGAGCGCAGCCAAAACTACCAGATTATCAATCGTTGGCATTGCAGTTCCGTGCTGCCACTTGTAAATTGCCTGCGGAGTTGCAAAACCAAAGACATCCTGTAAATCTCTCACAGACAAACCTGCTGCCTTTCTCAATCTCTCAATATTCTTTCCAGTCGCAACCATATCAATGGTTGGCATCATAAACATAATATCCTCACTTTCCGGCCTTCCGACCGGCGCAAAGCTAGTCGGATGCCTTATAATTATATATAGGTTTCATAACATCAATGACATCAACAGATTCACGGATCACATCAATAATATCCTCCAGTGATTTGTAAGCCATTGGTGCTTCGTCCAATGTATTTTCATTAACAGAAGTTGTGTACACTCCTACCATTTCTTCTTTGTACTGATCCAGACTAAGTTCATTTTTTGCTTTGGTTCTGGACATAATTCTTCCTGCTCCATGAGGTGCAGAATAATTCCATTCGGGATTTCCTTTTCCTACCGCAAGAACACTTCCATCTCTCATATTGATTGGAATCAGAACTTTTTCACCCTTATGTGCTGCAATTGCACCTTTTCTCAGGATCATTTCATCCGTATCAATATAGTTATGAATCGTGTGAAATCCATCTGCTCCTGTCATTCCGGTTCTTTCAAGAATGATTTCTGCCATCTTCTCTCTGCTTCTGCGAGCAAAACTCTGACAAATCACAACATCATGAAGATAATCCTCAAGATACTTTCCTGACAAAAAACAAAGGTCATCCGGCATGGAAGGCTGACTTTCATAAACTTGGAAATGAAGTTCTTTCAGGGCATCCTGAATTTCTTTTCTTCTGCCTTGTTCTTTATACGTTCTGATGATCTCATCTCTCTTTTCAAAATACTCACCATAACCACGATCACGATCTACAGCCAGTTTCTGATAAAGCTCAGCTACCTGCTTTCCAAGGTTTCTGCTACCTGAATGAATGATCAGATACTTGGTTCCGTCTTCAGCCTCGTCAACTTCAATGAAATGATTGCCACCACCCAAGGTACCCAGAGATCTTTCCAGCCTTCTTGTATCTTTGAGGTTTCTGTAGCATCTAAGTTCTGTCAGATCAAATCTTTCCTGACGCCCCTCCCAGACATTCATTCCGGATGGAATGAAATGACATGCTTCATCAAGCTTTTCAAAATCAATCTGCACTTTTCCAAGATTAACCGTATACATACCACAGCCAATATCTACACCAACCACATTTGGTACTGCTTTATCCACGATTGTCATTGTTGTTCCAATAGTACATCCTTTACCGGCATGAACATCCGGCATAATACGTATCTTTGAACCAACAGTCATATCGTAATCACACATTCTGCGAATCTGATTGATTGCTTCATCTTCTATAACTTTCGCATAGCAGATGGCTGTGTTTACCTTTCCTTTTATTTCTAACATTTGACTATTTCCTTCTTTCACTGTATTTACATTGGACTCAGTGTTCCGCAAGGGTTGCCTGAGGTGCTCCAACTGAGATAACGGAACCAAAAAAGATCGCCCACCTTTACCAGATAAGCGATCCTAAAATCTATGTATCTATTTTGCGCGGAGTCTTCTTTTATTACTCTTCCATTACTCCCTGCGTTTTCTACACAAATCACAATAATGCTTCATCTGGTCCAAGCGCACAGCATCATAGCCCTGCTCGTATGCATGCAGTGCTTCATGTTTAAGTTCGCTATTAAGATAAAACTTACTGATTATTGTGAACATATCTTTTTCCTTTCCGGGTTCTTCTCTCAGAACCGCTTTTAATCTTTCTGTAACATAGGATAACACCTTTTTTCACGATTGTAAATTATACTTGTGGTATAAGATTTCTATTCTCTCAATATTTTCGACTCGAACACCACATACAACGCCGGTAATCTTCTCCCGGTTTGGATTCATTGCCGGTGCCTGTCGGAAGAAATCGCCATAGGTAATCTCACACCTTTTCATTCTCCATGATTCTTTGTCTCCATTACTTGTGTTTTTTGTTTTTCTTCGGTCGGTTATCCATGTACTCATGAGCCAGGATATCCTTCAGAACCAGCATGGCATCCTGTTCTGAATAATTGTAATCTTCCTGCAGTTCCGTGAACATGCGACGGATCTCAGCAGCATACTTCGGAATATCCACTTCCTTCTGATAAGTGGCAAGCACAGGATACTTTGTACTCCAGGCCTTAGTCCAGTCCACCTTTTCCTGTTCTTCTTCGGTTGTATTTCGAATGATTTCTTCTATCTGCTTCATGATATTCCTCCTCATGCATGGTTTCCGGTTTCGTAGCACCACAAGACAATTCTCCACCAGTTTCTTTGTATTTCCATGATGTACAGACGCATAAACAATTACTGTCTTCATTTTTACCTCCCGCCTAACGATGCCATTCCATCGTATATTCTTCTTCTGATGTATTTTCATCTATTTCCTGATTTACAATTTTGAATCCACGATGCTGATAGAACACTACCGCTCTCATATTTTTCTTATACACATTCAGCTTCAAATGATCCTTAAGCTTCATAACGGTGCGAAGCAGTTCTGTTCCGACCCCTTTTGATTGTTCCGTCGTCTTTACAAATATCCCAGCTATATAAGTATCTGTCAAACCGATAAATCCCTGAAGTTCCTCATTTTCTTCTGCCACAAATACTTCTGCTTCAGGAATCAGTTTTCTGACCATATCATAATTCTTTTTCCAATAATCTGCTTCTATAAAAGAATGGCTCTCTATATTTGCATGAAGCCATAAGGCCATTACCTCGTCCAGATCTCTTGTTTCAAATCTTCGAATCATTTTCTTGTACCATAATTACTAAACTTTTTTACAACCCATTTCTTTAAATTAAAATGCCTTCCAGATGATCCAATTCATGCTGACAAATCTGTGCTGTCCAGCCGCTAAGTTTCTGTCGATGCTTTTTCCAGTTCATATCATAATATTCTACTTCGATATTCTCATATCGTGTTGTTTTCCGCACACCAGAAAGAGACAAGCATCCTTCTTCTGTTTCATACGGAGTATCCTTGCTCAACAGAACCGGATTAAACATCACAACATCTACGAATCCCATATTTACAATGATCACTCTCTTTTTCACACCGATCACTTCGTGCTACGCACTCAGTCGCGGGCGCGCTCGCATGCTTACATGCTAGCATGACGCATTCTCACTTTGCCTTCGCGGATATTTGCAGCCATGCCCACGCAACCGGCACGATTTGCCTGTAAGGTGTCCTGTAAATCCTTTCCCACCTGCAGATCTGCCTTTGTGGCAGGTTCTGATTTTTGTCCCAGAAAGAATACATCTTTCATTATCGGTTTTACCATCTATCATTCCTCCATGTCATATTATCTCTTTTTCAATCCCTCCGAACCATATGGTGATTATCTTCCTCCGTCCTCTTCGCCGGACCTTTCAAATGATGTTTTTTCTTTCCTTTCGTCAGATCATAACTTTCCCCAATCATCCGCCGAATATCTTTATCCGGAACAGAACCATCCAGGATAATAGAATTCCAGTGTGTCTTGTTCATGTGATAAGCCGGGACAACAGATTCAAAAGCATTTCTCCAGAATTCTCTCCATTCCGGATCACATTTTACATTTATCCATACATATCCGTCTTTGTCATAAATAAGAGCAAAGGTCTTTTTATTTTTCTTATGACGCATAACACACCAATTATCATCATGAAAAGGATAATCTTCATATACATCTTGAAATGAATGGCAATATTGTATTGCCTCCTGCCTTGTCCTCATCGTTTCCTCTCTTTTTTATCATTATTTATTATTTCCTTTATGGTGATCCATCTATATATTGTACTAGCAGTTGTAAACAAAATCTACAGCATGTCCACATATCTATCTCATAGTCAGCAGGCGCTTCCTGCTTTTTCTGTTCCTTTCTCTTTTTCCGGAAACCTGTTATTTTATCAAAGATGGATTTCATTTCTTCATCCATCTTAATATCATCCGTCCCTAGCTCATTATAGTCGCATAACAGTCGACATCTCTATCAAATATACGCCTACTGCTTAATATTACTCGTACTACATACCATTCCGGTTCACACTTCCAATTGTAGTTTTACAGCACGCACAATGTAAGATTATTTTACCAGATGACTTTTCCTTTAACAACGCCTCTCTTACATGTATTTTTTCCACACATATCACGAAAACAATCAGAAACACAATCAACATCATATTTTAATTATCCTCATATATTTCCTTCCGGGCGCGAAAAAACCGGCATGTATTTCACTGCCGGCAAACGACATAATTTAATATAAAGTTCCTACATATTTTCCGTCTTCAAGATGCATATAGCACTCATTGATCTGTGCAGACTCCATCATCTTCAGAACATATTCCATCCCAGTCGCAAGTTCCTTTTCTTTAAGCTCATCCAACGGAATCCAGTAAACACTTCCTTCCTCAGAGCTATGTAATATTCCTGAATACTGATCTGCCTTATACAGGAATATTACATGATGAATACCCGATTTATTCCAATGATATACGCCACAGAACAGAGGGTTCTCAATCGTAAGTCCAGTCTCCTCGTATACTTCACGGATAACAGCATCTGTAAAGATCTCTCCTTTTTCGACATGTCCACCGGGGAACGTCGTTCCGGTATAACTGTCATTTACTTTATCCAGTGCAAGTACATTCCCTTTTCCATCCTCAACCATACATAGATTCATAAAGCAGACCGTTTCCGTTTTCTGCTCTTCATGCTGGTTAAGGAATCGTCTCACACGTTTGTTGATATCAGCCCTCTTTTTCTTATAATGTTTCACAACTTCTCCATTTTGCTAAAACTTAATTACTTCCGGCTCCGCCTGAAAGCTACTGAATACTGCAGTTGCATTCTGAAAATAGAATACTGCTGTATTGCCATCATCCGCAGAATACATGGATTGAAGAGATGGGTAATCATCCAGCATGGACTGACGTGCTTCCCTTCTGTCATCCTCAATTAATTCGCCGGAGACACGCAGCCATTGATCTTTGATACAGGCACAGATCTCTGCTTTCGAATTCTCTTTGAGCTGTTTATACACTTCTTTTACTTTTCCGGTCTGGATATACAACTTCCCCTCGAAAATATGGGCCGTTCCAAAAGGTCTGACACGTGGCTGGTCACCTTCCATGGTAGCAAGATAATATACGTTCGCATCTTTCAGAAATTTTTCTACTCGTTCCATTTTATCACCCTCCGTTTTTATGGTTATTGCAACAACAGGAAACAACCCTGTACCCTCATTCTACACCTCATAACCTGTCTTGTATATCAAAAGATTACCCGATACACGCTTCTGATTTGTTTGATTTGTTTTGAATCCTTTTCTAACATCATTGATTGTTTCTGTTATATTTCTCCAATTGCATTATACACTTGTCTACACCACATTATCGTTTACTATATGTAACATCCTTCCTTCCATTAGAATCCCTTCAGTAATTTTAGTCCCACAAGGAAAAGGATTCCTCCCGGACCCGTACAGTATTTCACAATAATTACAATACTTTAATCTTATCAACTTCTATTACGGTTGTCATTCTACACGTAGTATAATCGACTCACTCCTCATCATCCTCAGCAAGCAATCTCTTCAACATATATTCCCTGTTATCCAGGAACATCTTTGTAATCTGATAGCTTTCCGTATCCTCATACCTGATCTGCTGAAGACTTCCTTCATCAAAGGAAAAGATATCTGCATCCGGAATGGCCAGAAGGATAGGTGAATGTGTCACAATCACAAACTGCGCGCCTTTCTGGGCCATCTTCACCAAGTGAATCAATAATGTAAGCTGCCTTTGCGGCGAAAGAGCAGCCTCCGGCTCATCCATGATATAGAGTCCCGGCTGATCTGCTCTCTGAATAAAATCCAGAAAGCTTTCCCCATGAGATCTGGCATGCAAATCCTGCATTTTGCCATCATCGTTGTACTTTGTCATCAAAGCAGATGCTACAGCAAATGCCTCCAGCAATGTGGATTTACCGGATCCATTCTCTCCAACAAAAAATGTAATATTACTCCTAAATTCAAAATGGTCAATATTCGCAATTGCCGGAATCTTATACACATAGGAATCCAGTAATTCCTCATTCCATCGAATATCAAAACCTCTGATAAATAAATCGTCCAAATCAATTCTCCTGTTCTTCTCTATCTGTTTCTGAAACATATGCATCACGATCATTCAAAATAGCCAGCATCTCATCGACAATCATATCCATGCTGCAATTCTCTGCTTTTTTCTGATGGTCTCAAGGAATTCACCTTCAACCTGTTGATCAAAAGCATCTACAAATGAAACCTTCTCCATAATCATAGCGGTAACACAAAGCAGATAATGCCGAAATCCGTTCGGGCTTATAATCGATACATAAGGTACTCAGTTCGTAGTCCAGTCTATCCATCCTTCTAAAAAATGCATTCCCCTGGATCCAAGTCCAGAGAAATGCAAAAACGGTTACCACCGCCGGATCATAAATTCAATTCGTTCCCGCACATCATCGCTGCAAGTCCTCCAGAATATCTCTTACTAAATACTGAATAAATTCCTTACATTTTCCACATCCGGTTCCAAATCGAAGCATCTTTTCCACTTCGTCGTAGGATTTTGCACCTTTAAGCTTAATTGCATCTTCAATCATTCCGTACGTAACATTTTTGCATGTACAGGCTTTCTTTTCTCTTTTCATTAATTTCACCGTCCCTTTTTCTCATACACTTTTAGTAATTCCATATCTCGTATCCCTGCCGTAAGGATCCCATTGGAGAAGCTTATTGCTCTTAGATGTATTCAGAGAAGAAACCATCCTGAGCCTGTTGCATATCAACATTACTTCCTTTCGCTCAGTGATGACTATCCTCAGATTTGTATTTTTAAATAAATCATCAGATTCTTTCGATGGCATGCCAAATCCCCCGCAAGTTACGGGTCATTATGTTGTATTTATTCCATACTATTCTCATTTTAAGAAACAGATAAACTGAAATTATACTTCAACCTTTTTTAATTAAGAACCCAATACCATTCTCAGTATAGAGTTCAGTTCTATTATTTTGATTTTTCTTTACACTTTCTTTTTACATATTGGATGCCTGATTACAGTCCTCCATTTCTCAGGATCAACCTTTCTTGCATCGGACATATATATCTCATGGTGAAGTCTGCCATGGCTAAAGTCATTACGATATCCATGATCTTCCAGATATTTATCCATAATTGCAACCGTAGCGGGCTCATCATCAAAAGGTCCGTGATGCATAATCTGAACACACAAACCCTCATCAACTGTAAAGAATTCGGCTCTGGAACAGTCCATTTTCTTCTTCGCAGATGCCGTCTCCACTGCCCAATCACAATCCTTCTTTGTCACAAAATCCGGAAGTCTTATTACTGATATCCAAGTGACGTGCTCCCACCACTTAACTTTGTTTGAAGTGGGGGCTTCTTACTCAATGCCCCTAATGGGGCAAGTATCAATAAGCTATCCCCGCCTGCCCGGCGGTTCGATTTTTAGCCCGGAAACGGGCGTAACAATTATATTTTGTCCAGATATGGACATAAATTCAGTCTGGATACAGACATATTTTATGCAGAGAGCAGGCGTAATGCTTCTTCCCGGATATTGATC
>NZ_JBNPMZ010000020.1:0-54028 GCF_050314255.1 Sporofaciens sp. SGI.106 | reverse complement strand
AATTTTGAAGGTACATTGAAAAATCTTAAAAAAATCCTTGCAAAAGAGCTTGTAAAGGACTATAATTAAATAGTGATATTCCTCGATAGCTCAATGGTAGAGCACACGGCTGTTAACCGTGGGGTTGTTGGTTCGAGCCCAACTCGGGGAGCTTGAAGACCTGTAGAAGATAAGCTTTTACAGGTTTTTTGTTGTTTGAATTTGCTCTTGCGAAAAATTGACTTGTCTTCAATTCTGTGAGAAAATAACTCCATAAAAAAGGATTAATAAGGTGGAAGTTATGGAAAAGAAAAAAAGAGATAACTTTGTTATCCATAAGGTGTTTATAAATTCACTAGGTGTTTTTATGGCAGTTGAGATTGCAAACTCGCTGTCTAAGACGATTGACGGTATGATCACTGGACATTTTCTCGGAACGCTGGAGCTGGCTGCCAGTGGTCTTGCAAGTCCCTACTTTAGTATAGTTGGTATTCTGTCAGGCATTCTCTCTGTGGGAATGCAGTCAGTTTGCTCAAAAAGTATGGGGGAAGGAGACATGGAAGAGACCAACAGACAGTTTTCAACTGTAGCGCTCATAGCGTTTCTTACGTCTATAGTGGTGACTATTCTTGGAATTGTGTTTGTTGAACCCATTTGTGCAGGGCTTGGAGCAAGTGGGAAAGATGCCAATTTATTGCCATATACCAAAGAGTATCTTGTAGCTTTATTCCTAGGAACTCCTGCATTGATAGGCTTCTCGCTTTTGTCTCCGATTATGCAGCTGGATAGTGATGGAAAGCGGGTAAAGTATGCTGCAACAGGGCTGGCAATTGGAAATATAGCAGGTGATCTGATAAATGTATACATATTTCATGCAGGAATGATGGGAATGGGATTAGCAACCTCGTTTTCCATGGTAGTCGGTTTTGTGATACTGTTGCTTCATTTCCGAAGAAAGGATGCCTTGTTTAGATTTTCACTTCGTAATATACGGGTGAAGGATATCGTACCTGTCTTCGGAATAGGGTTGCCACGTGCTGCAAGACGTGTGTGCAATACACTGCGACCAATCCTCCTGAATCGTCATATCCTGTATATAGGTGGTAAAGTGGCCATGTCTGCCTATTCTGTTCAGAAAAGCGTGGAGGGTTTGGCTTTGATTGCGGCATATGGTGTCTCTGAGGCTGTTTTTCTTATAAGTGGAATTTATTATGGGGAGCAGGACAGGAAGGCGATTAGCAAATTATTTCATGAGGTAGTTAAATATGGTCTTATGATATCGGCAGGGATTGGAGCTACTATTTTTCTGCTGGCACCCTGGTTGGCAGAGGTGTATACAAGAGATTCGGCACAGACGCAGGGGCTGGCAGTTATTGCGCTTCAGTTATTTGCATTAAGTATTCCGTTTACAACAATGAATGAATCATTTGCAGCTTATATACAGATGCTTCGTAAGAAGACAAGCTCAATGGTTTATCTTATATTGCAGAAGCTGGCTGTTCCGTTGGCTGTGTGTTATCTTTTCACTATGACTATGGGCACATATGGAGTATTTATGATCATCACAGCTGCAGAGATGTTCATGTTCTTCGTTGCAGTTCTGATGGTATGGAAAGAAAACAGAAGATTCCCTACGAAGATTGATGATTTCATGATTTTGCCGGATGACTTTGGAACTTCTGAAGAAAATGCAATTGAGATATCAGTGCAGAGTATGGAGCAGGTGATCGGTCTGTCTATTCAAGTGGAAGATTTCTGCAAAAATCATGGTGTGAATAACAGAAAAAGCTGTTTCCTATCTCTTTTTGTGGAGGAGATGGCAGGAAATGTTGTGGAACATGGATTTAATGACGGAAAAAAACATGGTTTAGATATCCGTGTTTTGATTGAAGAGGAATCATTAATTCTGCGGATGAGGGATGACTGCCGTCCGTTTGATATAAAAAAGAAGCTGAAGGAAATGGATACGGAAGACATCTGTAAAGGAGCTGGTATTCGGATCGTTTTGGGACTTGCGGATCAGGTGTCCTATGTAAATGCATTGAGAACCAATAATCTGTTTGTTGTTTTATCAAGGGCTGATTGATAAAATGCGCTTCTTATGATACTATTTTTTATTGGATAAAGTACTTGACGATAACAGGAAAGAAGGGAAGACGTATGAATATTTTACACATTTCGGATGTACATTTTGGAAGAGATTATAAGCGTTATAATCTTAATGAGCCTTTAGTTGACCGTTATAAAATTTTGGATGGCATGATTGAGACCCTGAAATCACTTCCGAAAGAATTACGTCCAGAACACATTATTTTTACAGGTGATGTTGCGTGGCATGGTCTGGTGGATGAATTTGAAGAGGCAGCTGTATGGTTTAAAAAGTTGCTTGATGAAATGGGGATGACAGGGAAAGATATCACATTTATTGTGGGAAATCATGATGTGGACTGGAATCAGGGCAGAAAAAAACACGATATGACGAATGACTCTATTGAAGTGATCGATGAATTGTACAGATACAGGAATGTGCAGTATATCGATGCTACATTGGATAACTATAATCAATTCTGCAGTATATTGGGGGTAGAACCCTTTATGTATCCGGTGGATGACAGGATGAAATACAGTTATTCTGTTGGATATAAGGATATTACATCGGAGACAGGAGAGGTTATCAGGCTTCTCGCGTTCAATACGGCTTCCCTGACAGGTTATCCGCAGATAGCGGATGATAAATGTTTTTTAGGAATTCCGCAGATACGGTCCATGTACAAGTATAATATTATTCCAAAAGCAAAAGGTGTGGATTACACCATTGGTATGTTCCATCATGCTCCAAGATTTCTTCATTCAAACGAAACGAATACATATTCAGACAGACCGGCTACATTGTTGGCACTGCAGTATTGTACGAATCTGTTGCTGTATGGACATACGGAGAGCATGGGATATCCTACGATGACGAAACAAAGCGGCGGCGGTACACTGATGCCGGGTGGAGCGCTTTATTATAATGATATACACAAGCATACATTTAATCTGATATATATCAATGCAAAGAAGAAATCTGTTGGTTTAATGCCATACCAGTATGATGGCCATTGGCAGGAATTTGATTATATCAGTCCTAAACTTGCAAGAGAAACGGTTCCCGCAATTGTTTTCTCAGAGGAAAAATATGAAGATTGCTGCCTTGTGATGACAGCAGGCAAGCTGAAAAAGAAGATAAGGCTCCCGCATTTTCATAAATTGCAGGATGAGGGAAAGATTAACGAATATAATAACAAAAATCATATTCAGAGAATTTTTGATATTACAATAAAGAAAGATGATACTGAAGTAATTCTGGATATAAAAATTGCATCACATAAACGTAACAGAGTAGAATCGATGATGGAAGGTAAGATTCTGGCAGAATTTTATAACCGGATACAGGATAAGGAAGACTTTAAATTTTCGGTTCTGGACAGTTGCGGCAACAGTATTGTTGAGGGAAAGAAATTTGTTTATACAACACAGGAAGAGTATTTTGATTATGAATTCCTGAATCGTTTGAGTGTTTTCCAGAATTACTTTCATGCAAATTTCTATGTGGATCATTACTGTGATGAATCCGAACAGGTTATTATGGAAATGCTGGATGAAATCATCAGGAATGGATACAGCGACAGAGTAGAAGTAGACGGAAAGGTATGTGCTAAGTTTACTTCCGCAGAGGAGCTTGAAAATGCAATTACCCAGGCGAAGGAAACCGGTTATGTCGAGTTACACGCAAAGGCAAGTCCGGTCATTGAACTGTTTGGCGCCAGAATTTATCTGGGGGATTGTCAGATTCTGGTAAAATCAGTGAAGGCAGACGCTGATAATTTCAAAAAGAAGCTGGATTGTTATAACGAAGGAGATATCTATATCCATAACTTTAGAATTGAAGATGAGAGCGAAGTGTATCTGGTAGCGGATGAAGAAAAATTTATTAAGAAAAATCTGAGATATAAAGAGCCACAAAAGCTGGATGTAGAGCAGATTCCAATTCGGGTTGAATAATTTAGTTGAAAGAGAAAGATAGCAGTGAAAAAGATAACAGAAAATAAGCGGGGAAGCAATCCCCTCATTTCAAAAATGATTTTGCAGATTGCATTTGGCCTGGTCATGATGGAACTGGCGGGTGCGATAACATATATGATAGATGGAGTCATAATCGGGAAATATCTGGGAGATATTGCTCTTGCGGCAAATGGAATCGCCGGTCCCATATTTACGATCCTTACTATT
The DNA here is from genome assembly GCF_050314255.1 of Sporofaciens sp. SGI.106. Taxonomy (NCBI): domain Bacteria; kingdom Bacillati; phylum Bacillota; class Clostridia; order Lachnospirales; family Lachnospiraceae; genus Sporofaciens; species Sporofaciens sp. SGI.106. Next base: position 49,777 of record NZ_JBNPMZ010000020.1, on the reverse strand, counting down.
TTTTCCGGAGTGCTGGCATCAGGCTATCAGAGTACCGGCGGAAAGCAGCTTGGGAAAGGAATGGTAGAAGAAGCACGAAAAAACTGGTATATGACGATGATGACAGCATTAGTCATCTCGGTTATTGCAACCGCAATTGGTCTTCTGTTTCCGGATGAGATTGCAGCCTTACTCGGAGCACCAAGAACAGATCAGGAGCTGCATGCAAAAGCTGCAGGTTATATTTTCGGTTTTATGACAGGTGCAGTCCCATACATTTTTGCTGCAATACTGGTACCAATTGTGCAGTTGAACGGAGAAAATTCAAAAATAACAATTTCCATAGTGGCAATGACAATAGCGGATATTGCGGGCGATCTTTTGAATGTATTTGTATTTAAAGGCGGAATGATGGGAATGGGAATCGCAACGGCATTCAGCTATTACGTAGCTGCACTCATTCTGCTGTCATCTCTGCTGAAAAAGAATGCGCTGATAAATATTGGCTGGTGCAGAGTGGATATCCGCACTTTATTTGAAAATATTTATCAGGGACTTCCGAAAGCAACAAAAAGAGTGTGTAATACTATTCGTCCTGTTATTATTAATCGTATGATCATAGCTGCTGCCGGCAGTGCGGCCATGGTTGCGATGTCGGTGGAGATTAATACCAGGTATGTTGTAGAAAGTGTGGGAGTCGGAATTGCTGGCGCAGCGCTGCTCCTTACGGGAATTTTTGTAGGAGAAATGGATAAAAATTCGGCTGAAAGGATGAAGAAAGTATGTTTTAAATATATCTGCGTCGGAGTGGCAGGTCTGGCGGTGTTGTATTATTTTGCGGCACCATACATAACGGCAGCATATGTGAAGACAGATTCAGCATCTTATGCAATGGCAGTCATGGTATTGCGGGCACATGCTGTGAGCTTACCGTTTTTAGCTTATAATGAATTTTATCTGTCTTATTTCCAGGGATTGGGAAAGGTTACAATTACGCATGTGCTGAATGTGGTTCAGCGAATGGTGTATATCATATTCCTGAGTTGGCTGTTCTCCATATTCTGGGGAATTAAGGGCATCTGGTTTGCAATTCCTGCAACGGAAATTCTGATGGCAGTTACGGTGAAACTGATTTCAGTCTTTATGAAGGAAGATTTTGGAACAGAAAATATTCTGGATGAGATGAGTGTGCTTATTACAGAAAAAGAGCATATATCAGGATTACTGGAAAAAGTAGATGAATTTCTTTATCGAAACCATATACAGGAAAAAGAAAGTTATTATACTCATTTGTTTTTTGAAGAATTATCCACGACAATCGTAGAAAATGGTATTTTAGAGCATCGTTTTGGGAAGAGAAGGCGTTTCCTTGAGATGAGACTGATTAGGACGGAAGATGAGCTTACGATTCGAACCAGGGATAACTGCCTGAATATCAGTGCACAGGAAAGCCGGAAGCATTCCAATAAGGAAGACCAGGAGAAATATCTTGGTTTCAGTATGGTTTTTTCCCTTGCGAATGATATGAAATATGTGAATTCTTTGAATATAAATAATTTAATTGTGAAGTTAGCTATATGATATTGCCTGGTTAGATACCTTTTCGGTCAGTCGGCTGTTTTGCATTTTCATGCAAAATAGCTCAGAGCTGACCGTTTTCTATATCTGATTTTTTGACTTCTTTTTTCCGTATACATGCGGAAATAGAGAAGTTGAGGAAAAGACTGGAATTTTATATTCTAAGGTCAAGAAAGAAATCGCGATTTAACTCTAAAGAAAAAAGGTTACACAGAAAGGAAAAGAGATATGGAAACGAAGGTTAAGAAAGGTTATGGAAAAGGCTGGGCACTGATTCTTTATGGTTTTCTTGCATATTTTACTGCTACAGCTGTAGGTAGTGCGATGAACGCAGCATCTGGAACATTATCAGAGCTGAGAGGATGGAATGCAGCAATGCTGACAAGCTTTATCTCTCTTGGTGCAATCGCAAATGTAGTTGCCGGATTTGTTTTTGGTAAGTTATCAACAAAGGCATCCGCTAAAAAGTTAAGTATTGTTTGTGGTCTTATCTGGATCGCAGGTGTTGTTGGAATGGGCGTAACAACAAACTTATGGTTGTTTGCAGTTTGCCTGATTATTGCAAATGGTATTTCATGTGCACTTGGCTATCAGTTAGCACCGGTTCTGATTGCAAGATGGTTCCCGAAGAGAAAAGGTATCATTATGGGAATTGTAACAATGGGTATTCCGCTTTGCTCCGGTGTCGCTACAATGATGTATCAGGCTGGTTATGCAGCTATGGGTGCTCTTGGTGGTTTTGTTCCGTTTATCGCAGTCTTTGTTGTAGCATTGATTATTCTTGTAGTATTTCTTGCAGATAATCCGGCTGATAAAGGATTTGTTCCGGATAATGGAATGAAGATTGAGGGAGCAGAAGAAAAAGGAATTAATACAGAAAGTATATGGACAACTAAGAAATTACTTACAACTCCGCAGGTTTGGATTCATGGAGTTACATTAGGATTACAGCTTTTATTTGCAAGTGGATTAATGGTACAGTTGTTTCCAAGACTTCTTGAAATTGGCTTTGATCCGGGAACAGCCGGAATGATGATGCTTGCATCAGGTCTTCTTGCACTGCCGGGTTCCTATATGTGTGGTGTTCTTGATTCCAAGATTGGAGCAAGAAAAGCGGCTTATACTTCTTATGTATTTGGTATCCTTGCAATGGTTCTGAATCTTACAGGCAATACGGTATGTGTATGGCTCTCACTGGTATGCATCGGTATGGTTGTAGGTGGTGCAGCTAACTGGCCGGCATCCTTATGTATCGAGGAATTTGGAGACAGCTTTGCAAACGGATATGGAATTATTCAGCCGATGATTCAGACGGTTGGAGCAGTTGGACCGGCATTCTTTGCTATCTTCTATGGAATGACAGGAAGCTACAGAATTCCATATATCTGTGGTGCGGTGCTGATGTTAGTAGGTTTAATTGCTTTTGCACTTCTTGCAAAACCAGGATTTGTAAAGGCTGAAGAAGAGAAATGCAGAAAATAAAGGGACAGGATTATGAACACTTATAAAGTATTTACGGTAAACCCTGGTTCCACCTCTACAAAGATTGCACTGTTCGAGGGAGAGAAAAAGCTGTATTCTGCAAATGTCAGTCATGATGCTGAGATTCTGGCACAGTATAAAACACTGGGAGAGCAGCTTACATATCGAAAAGAAACTATTGAAAATCTGCTGAAGGATAACCAGGTGGATCTGGAAGGTCTGGATGCATGTGTAGGACGTGGCGGAGGTCTGCTTGCCATGGATGGAGGTACCTATGAAATTGATGAGCTGGTGCTTGAACATTCTATTAATGCAGCCAATGGAGTGATTCATCCGGCATGTCTGGTACCAAGCATTGCCAATGAATTTGCAGAAAAATATGGTGCGAAAGCCTATGTAGTAAATCCGCCGGATGTTGATGAACTTCAGGATCTGGCGCGGTTGACCGGTATCAAAGGAGTATACCGGGGCGTACATCTTCATGCATGCAGGATCCATTGTATTATGCAATGGCTATGCAGAGAGTTGGTGAGGCAGATGTTACATTTGCAGGAATCGACAATACAACAGGTGACGTGCTTTTGGCAGGTCAGATGATCATCGGCATGAAACCGGGAATCAGCACCATTTCCAGCATTGGTCTGGCTGACATTCCGGGATATGAAGGAAGTGAAGGCTCCCTTCTGGCAGTTGGTGACAGTGCAGTCTGCACGAATCCGAATGCCGAGCAGCTGGCAAGTATTGCCATCTCTGCGTGTGATACCGTGCAGGAACTTCTCGGCTGGGAGTCAAGGTGTGCCATGGTTTGTTATTCCACACTTGGCAGCGGTCAGGGAGAGCTGATTGATAAAGTGACAGATGCGTTAAAGATTGCGAATGAGCTTCGTCCGGACCTGGCGATTGACGGAGAATTCCAGCTGGATGCCGCAATCGTCCCTGCAGTTGCAGAGAAGAAAGTAAAGCGTGAAAGCAAAGTTGCCGGAAAAGCTAATGTATTGATTTGGCCGGATCTGAATGTTGGAAATACAGCAGTGAAGCTGATTCAGCAATTTGGTCATGCGAATGCATACGGACCGATGCTCCAGGGCTTTAACAGTATTGTGTGTGACTGTTCCAGAGGAGCACCGGTATCTGAGATTAAAGGAAATGTCGTTATCTCAGCGGTTCGTGCAGCTGAGAGCAAGAAACGAGCTTAATGGGCTCTCCGTTATCTTCATAGCAGACGGACAGAATCTGTCCATGTGACAATTGCGTCTGATAGCATGAGACGGTGGAGTCTGAACAAATGACGGAGAAAAGGTCTCCGCTATTTGTAAAGGAGAATGAAAAGTTGGTCAGATCGGTGTCAACGCCGATTCCTGATTTCTTTACATATGCTTCTTTCAGCGTCCAGAGGCGATAGAACCATTCCTCTCTTTCGGAAATGGAAGTGCTTTTGGATTGAAGGAAGCATTTTTCCTTTTCAGACAAAGCACGGTTGATTAAAACCTCCGGAAAATAGCCGGGATTTTCGGCATCAATACCAATAGGGCTGTTGTGGAATGCGCATGAGACCAGCTGATTGCAGTGGGTGATGTTGAAACAGATTTCCGGATGTCCCGGAAGATAAGGTTTTCCATTTACATCGTATTTTAAGGCGGCATTGATTTCCCCGCATGTCAGCGGAAGCTGAAAGAGTTCCTGTATCCCGCGGGCAAGCAACTCGCGTCCGAGTGCATGTTCCTGTTTGCTGATGGCGGGGACAGAATCAGAAAATGGTGTATAATATGAGTAGTAAATGGTGGGCATTGCCTGTTCCTCCTCTTAATGTGTGCCGGTTTGTTTTGTCTGTATTATAATACTACGTAGAGGAAAATCATAGTAGAAACGATGTTTAAAATATGAAACGGTGGTGAATCGAAATGTTTTTGGAAAGAGATTACAGAAAACTTTATTATGAAATATATGGGGAAGGTGAGCCGCTATTACTCATTCATGGCGTGATTGTTGATGCGGGGCTTTATGAGCAGGCAGCGCATATTCTGTCCCGGTATTATCAGGTGATCTGTTATGATCGGAGAGGGTATTCCCGGAGCAAATCAGAGAATATGAAGGAATTCCATATGGAGGATCAGGCTGAGGATATACGGAGCCTTCTGGATGTTCTTGGTATTGAAAAAGTCAGTATTGTGGGTGCAAGTGCAGGCGCAGTGATTGGAGAGTATTTTTTGCAGAAATACCCTGACAGGATCAGACATCTGATTATGTACGAACCGGCAATGCTGGGGCATATGCTGGAGGAAGATGAAGCATTTCGAAAATGGGCAGAAGAGATAGGGCAACTGATTGAAAAGAGAAAATACAATACAGCGTTGCTTCGTTTTTCTGAACATATTGGTTCACCGGATCCGAGAAGTCCGAAGAAACCGGAAGAGGTATCATTCCGGGAATTCAGTAATATAGAATATGCATTCACGGCGGAGATTCCGGGGATTCTTGCATATCAGCCTGATCTGGAGAAGATGTGTAAAGAGGCAGGGAAGATTACAGTAGCTGCAGGTGAGAAAAGTGGCAATACAGCATATGTGCAGGAGGCTTATCGCCTTGCTGAAATAATGGGAAAGCCTGTTGTTTTTTATCCGGGAGGGCATAACCTTCCTTATGATCTGGCTTTGGAGTTTTCAATCTGTATACTGGGAACTCTGAAACTGGCTGAATAAAGACAAAGCAAGATAATTGAAGAAGGATCATAAAAAGGAAGCGATGCCTGGTGGGCAACGCTTCCTTTTTATGGTATAGTGAAAGTAATAATAACGACAAGGAAGGTGGCAGGCGTGGAAGAAAAAAAAGTCTGGATGAAGTTTGTGAAGGAAAAATATCCTACGAAGCAGGCTTTGTGCGAAGAGATTATAAATTTAAATGCTATTATTAATCTCCCGAAGGGAACAGAACATTTTATGAGTGATCTTCATGGGGAATATGAGGCATTTATGCATATTATGAATAACTGCTCCGGTGTTATCCGGGAGAAAGTAAATATGTTGTGGGAGGATTCCCTAAGTGACAGGGAGAGGGATGAACTCTGTACGCTGATTTATTATCCCCGTGAAGTGCTGAGCAGGAAGAGGGAGCAGGGGCTTTTATCAGAGGAATGGTATCGTACAGTGCTGAATTATCTGATTGAACTTGCAAAGACACTTTCTTCCAAATATACAAGGTCGAAGGTTCGTAAAGCTATGCCGAAGGAATTTGGTTATATTATTGATGAGCTTCTGCATTTTATGCCGGATGAGGATGGCAATCAGTATAATTATCATAAGAAAATCCTGGACACCATCATCGGCATTCACAATTCGGAGGAATTTATTATTACGCTGTCAGATCTGATCAAGCGTCTGGCAGTGGATCATCTCCATATAGTGGGAGACATTTTTGACAGGGGAGACAGTGCGGATAAGATTCTGGATCTCCTGATGGAATACCATTCTCTGGATATTGAGTGGGGAAATCATGATATTCTCTGGATGGGAGCTGCCGTTGGAAGCGAAGCATGTATTGCCATGGTTGTGAGAAACAATATTAAATATCAGTGCTTCCAGATTATGGAAAACGGGTATGGAATCAGCCTTCGTCCGCTGGTGCTCTTTGCGGAGCGGGTATATAAGGAACTGCCGCCGATGGAGGCGGCACTGAAGGCAATCACGGTTATTTTCTTTAAGCTGGAAGGACAGATCATTAAGCGGCATCCGGAATATAAGATGGAATCAAGAAGACTCCTTCATAAGATCGACTATGAACACAAGACGGTTGAATGTGAGGATAAGGTTTATGAGATGGAGGACGTATATTTTCCTACCATAGATAAGGAAGATCCGTATCGGCTGACGGAAGAGGAAGAGGATGTGATGGAAGGACTCAAGTTTGCTTTCCTGAACAGCCAGAGGCTTCAGAAGCATGTGGATTTCCTGTATGAGAAGGGCAGCATGTACAAATGCTATAATGGGAACCTTTTATATCATGGATGTATTCCCCTGGATGAACAGGGAAATTTCGATGGAATCGAGCTTCACGGAAAGACATATCTTGGCAAGGCATATCTGGATTATGCCGAGAAGGTGGCACGAAGAGCTCACACGGAGAATCCAAAACAGCGGGATCTGGACTTTATGTGGTATCTGTGGTGCGGCAGGAAGTCTCCCCTTTCCGGACGAAATATGAAGACATTTGAGCGTTCTTTTATAAAAGATAAGTCTGCATGGACGGAGGAGGTAAATCCATACTATCGTCATTATTATACAGAAAAAACCTGTAATATGATTTTAAGGGAATTCGGGCTTTATTCCGACAACTGCCATATTATTAACGGGCATACCCCTGTAAAGACCGGTAAAGGCGAAGAACCGGTAAGAGGAAATGGAAAACTGATCGTCATTGATGGAGGATTAAGCAAAGCTTACCATGAGGTGACCGGAATTGCAGGTTATACACTGATCTATAGTTCCCATGGCCTTCGTATCAAGGCACATCAGCCATTTGAAAGTGTGGAGAAGGCACTGGAAAATAATGCGGATATTATTTCCACGACAACGGTGGTTGAGACGGAAAAACATCGCGTGATGGTAGGGGATACGGATGCCGGAAAAGAATTGAAGGAAGAGATTGAGTTTTTGAAGAAGCTCTTGTAAAAAAATTGCGTGTAGTGTATAGATTTTGCTAAGAAATAAAAAGAATAAATTTGTTCTCGACATTTTCCGGTGAACGTAGTATTATTAGTGGGTGTTTTTGAGAGTTGATTTAGAGACATCATAGGATGTGAAAATTAGACAGGAAGAGAGGTCTTAAAGTTGAAGAGATTATTTTGCTTTATGACAGTGCTTGTAAGCACCTTGCTGGCATGCCCACTAAATGTATTTGCAGCGGAGACGGCTGCTAAGACAGCCAAAGCATTGGTTCCTCCGCTGTGGATGTGTATTCCGTTTGCCGGTTTGTTGTTATGTATTGCGATTATGCCGCTGGTTCGTGCAGAATGGTGGGAATCACATCAGCCGGTTGTAGTTGCAATGTGGTCAGTGCTGTTTATTTTGCCTTTTGCGTTTGTCTATGGTGCAGGGCATGCGGCAGAAACAGTGTTGGAGTGTATGATTGGTGACTATCTGACATTCATTGTCCTTTTATTTGGATTATTCTGTGTGGCAGGTAATATTACCATGGAGGGAGATCTGGCTGGTTCTCCCAGAGTTAATGTGATACTTCTGACAATTGGCACCCTGCTTTCCAGTATAATCGGAACGACCGGGGCGAGTATGCTTATGGTTCGCCCGGTGATTAAGATGAATGCATGGAGAAAAAGAAGAGCCCATATAATGGTATTTTTTATTTTTCTGGTTTCCAATATCGGAGGCTGTCTTACCCCGATAGGAGATCCACCGCTTTTGATGGGATTTTCCAGAGGGGTTTCATTTTTCTGGAGTCTGCATCTCTTTCCGGTGCTGCTCTTTAATATGGTGGTATTACTGTCTGCTTTCTACTGGATTGACAGACGGTTCTATTGTAAAGATATTGCCAGAGGACGTATGCCGGATATCAGCAAGCCGGGTACAAAGATTACGATTAAAGGTCTTCACAACCTGATCTTTATTGCAATGATTGTAGCAGCCGTTATTTTAAGCGGGGTTCTTCCGGAGCTTTCCGTTTTTAAAAATGCAGAGGGCGGAGTGAAAGGAATTCACATTTTTGGAGAAGTAACGCTCGGCTTTCCGGCTTTGATTGAAATAGCCATCATTCTTCTGGCAGCATTCCTTTCTTTCCGGACAACGAATCCGGAAATCCGGAAGAAGAATCACTTTACATGGGGAGCCATTCAGGAGGTTGCTATATTGTTTATCGGTATTTTTATTACCATGCAGCCGGCTCTGATGATTCTTAAAAGTATTGGGGCAGAACTGGGGCTTACAAAGCCGGCGGAGATGTTCTGGGTGACCGGTGCACTTTCCAGTTTCCTGGATAATACACCGACTTATCTGGTATTTTTGACAACTGCCGGTGTAATGGGATTCCAGAGTGGAATTGCTACGACTCTGGGTATGATTCCGCAGAAGATGTTGCTGGCGATTTCCTGTGGAGCTGTATTTATGGGAGCGAACACCTATATAGGAAATGCCCCGAACTTCATGGTAAAATCAATATCTGATGAAAATGGTATCCGTATGCCATCCTTCTTCGGCTATCTGTTGTGGTCAGTTTCAGTGCTTGTTCCGGTATTTCTGCTGGATACACTGATATTCTTTAGATAGGAGGGATTCGAGATGGAATATAATAGAGAAACAATCCGTGCACTGGCAGAGCGGATATATGATTTGGATGCAGAAGTATATCGCAATCTTGGTTCCTCACTGGGACGTGTGTTTAGCGAAGACAGAGAAAAATGTGTACGGGAAATTGTTCATGAGATGGAAGCAAGAAACCAGGGACACGTACTTAGAAGTGAGCTGGCGCTGATCAGCAATATGGCCCGTACAATCAAGGATAGAGAAGCATGGAAGAAGGTCATGACAGAGTATGATCACATTCTGAAGGCAGTGTCGGAGCTTCCGACCAGTTTCGCAGAAGGTGATGTTTTGAACTATGAGCGTGCGGAGTTGAATACCCTCAGTCTGAAAAAGCGTTTTTCGAAGGATGACCATATGGTTATCTGTATCGGACGTACTTACGGAAGCGGAGGGAGTGAAATAGGCTTCACGCTGGCGGATGAGCTGAAAATCAATTATTACGATGTGGAAATATTCAGCGAAGTACTTCGCCGTCTTGAGGCGGAAAAGGATACAGTGCACGATAAGGGAGGATTTCCGTATATCAGAGATGAAGAAAATCGTGCGAAATACGTAGGAACGCGCCAGGCTTTTGCCAGAGACCAGAAAATTACTGTGGGACAGAGAATGAAAGACTTCAGCCGGTATCATGGATTGCCGAAAAAAGATGCGGTGTTCTTTAATCAAAGTAAACTGATCTGTGATAAGGCAAAGCAGGAGGATTTCATTGTTATGGGCCGGTGTGCAGATGTGATTCTGGCCAATAATCATATTCCGCATATCAGTATCTTTATTACAGCACCTTTTGAACAGAGAGTGCGCCGTGTTATGAGTGTAAATCAGCAGCTGACAGAAAAGCAGGTAAGGAAGATGCTGAAAACTCTGGATCGCAAGCATATCAATTATTTCCGCTTTTATACAGGACTTGAGTGGGGCAAAGCTTCAAATTACGATTTGCTGATTAACAGCGCAAGTTACGGAATCAAAGGTTCTGTCGACCTGATCCGTCGAATGATCGAAAGCGGAGAAGTATAGGGGACGGTTCTCTGTCCTGAAAATAGGACAGAGAACCGTCCCTTATCTGCCGCTCAATAAAATATAAAAAAATTAATAAAAACACTTGCAAAAGTAATAGTAATATGATAATATAAATTTCGGTCACGACAGAATGAATGTGACCGAATTATTATCTGGCTCCATGGTCAAGCGGTCAAGACATCGCCCTTTCACGGCGGTAACCCGGGTTCGATTCCCGGTGGAGTCATTTGATGTAGAAACATCATGCCGATGTGGCTCAATTCAGTGAGATTGACTACGTCAATCGAAGGCAGAGTGCTGATTACAGATCAGCCGCTTTCGAAACATCATGCCGATGTGGCTCAATTGGCAGAGCAGCTGATTTGTAATCAGCAGGTTATCGGTTCGAGTCCGATCATCGGCTTTGTCCTATCAGGGACGTAATGATTTTGGACCTTTAGCTCAGTTGGTTAGAGCAATCGGCTCATAACCGATCGGTCCTGGGTTCGAGTCCCCGAAGGTCCATTTATCATAATAAGGCCCAGTGGCTCAGTTGGTTAGAGCGCCGCCCTGTCACGGCGGAGGTCGAGAGTTCGAGTCTCTTCTGGGTCGTTTGTGGGATCTTAGCTCAGCTGGGAGAGCATCTGCCTTACAAGCAGAGGGTCACAGGTTCGAGCCCTGTAGGTCCCATTTTGTGACAGATAATCTGTTGCAGGTTTTATATTGAATCGCGAAAGCGGTGAGATTGCCGGCGTGGCGGAACTGGCAGACGCACAGGACTTAAAATCCTGCGGGACTTATACTCCCGTACCGGTTCGATTCCGGTCGCCGGCATGAATGGAAAGGCTTAATCCTTAAGGGGTTGAGTCTTTTTTAGTTTAAATGACAGGAGGAACTAACTATGTGTATAGAAGATAAAAAAATAGCAGTTGTAGGAGTTGGCGGAGTAGGTGGATATCTGGCAGGTATGCTGGTGAAGGCATTTCCGCATGTGACACTGGTTGCCCGGGGCGAAAGAGGAGAATCCATACGGGAAAAAGGACTGAACCTTCACAGTGATTTTCACGGCGAGATCATTGCCAGACCGGAAAAGACGGTTTCCTGCTCAAGGGAACTGGAGCAACAGGATTATATTTTTCTTTGTGTGAAAAATTATTCGCTGGAAGAAGCATGTATGGAGCTTGGAAATGCAGTGACGGATAAAACAGTGATCATACCGGTGATGAATGGTGCGGATCCCGGAGAACGAACAAGAGAATATCTTGGGAAAGGGACGGTTATTGATTCACTCATTTACATCGTCGCATTTGCGAATGAAGATTATTCTGTCACACAGCAGGGGAAATTCGCCAGTTTGCGAATAGGTATGAAAAATCCGGATGAAAAAGAGCGGGTAACTATAAAAGAGACATCAGAGCTTTTGAAAAAAGCAGACATTGATCATAAAGTTTCGGAAGATATTGAACGTGAAATCTGGCGCAAATATATTTTGAATTGTGCGTATAATGTAACGACGGCATATTACGACAACACGATTGGAGAACTGAGGAATAATCCGGAAAAAGCGAAAGAATACGAACAGCTTGTGGAAGAAGCGTATGAAGTAGCGGTGAAAAAGGGCGTTCATGTATTGCCGGAACATAAAGAGGCGATCATCCACAAGTTTTACCATGAACTTGCTGATAATGCGACGAGCTCGCTGCAGAGAGATGTAAAGGCGGGAAGACCAACGGAGATAGAGACATTCAGTGGTTATATCGTACGGGAGGCAAGAAGACTGGGCGTGAATGCGCCGGTTAGTGAGCGGATGTATGAAGCACTAAAGGGAGTTGCAGAACCTGTCCCTGAGGGTTAAGGGTTTAGATTATGAAAATAGAGAAAAAAAGCATATATATAGATACGATTTTACCAATAGTACTGTTTATAATGGCTTTGGTGCTATTGCTTACATCTTGCTTAAGAAGTAGACAGGCTGTTCCGGCTATGCCGCTTCACCTGACATTACAGGGAGAATATTCTACTGATGGTGAGAACTGGAAACCACTTACGGAAAATGAGCGTTTTGTGGGAGCAGGCGATGAACTGATCATAAAGGGGAATCTTGGCTTGGATATGCCGGGGGGATTTCAGCTTTATCTTCTTGCAAACCATATCTTTATGAAAGTATATGTAAAGGGACAGGAAATTTATAACGATGTTTATTTATATGAAGAGGCCATAAATGATATGTGTGGGAGCAGGTGGAACTGTGTGACCTTTCCGGAACTGTCGGCGGATGACGAAATTGAAATATACATATATAATGCACATGGAATCGACAATACGAGAGCATATCATCAGTTATTAGATAATTTGTATGCGGGTAATGAGTATACTATGGAGATTTATCTTGGAAAAAACAGCAGAATTTATCATGTGGCTGGTATTTTCTTTATAGTTGTATCACTGATTCTTATTGGAATATCGATGGGAACATTTATTATGCACATTCCGATGAAATTCCGACTGGGAGTGTTGGGAATCTCCTGTTTCCTGATGGGAGGTTATTTTATTCTGGATACTCCGGATCTGTTACTGAAAGACAGTTTGATGGTATTTAATACATATGGGATGCAGATCTGTAAAATGGGAGCAGCCTTTGGAATGCTGGTATTTCTGTATGATATGATGAAAACCCGTATGAAAAAACTGGCGGGTGTAACCTTGATTATTGTGGGAGTGGCAGATGGCCTGATTCTGCTCTTACCGTTGATGAGGAAGGCCATCATCTGTCAGCTGGAAGGAAAGTGGCTGGTTCTGCAGTTCGCAGTTTTTTGGGTTTTATGTTTCTGTTGTTGTTATGAGGAAATAAAGGGAGAGTCCGAATTTGGCAAACAATGGGTTTTCGCGGCTGGAATTGCACTCTCCATTGCCGGAATAGTAGATATTATCGGTGAATGGATCTGCTGGCAATATGCGGGTATATGTGTTAAAATTGTCTTTACGCTGGGGTTTTTTGTAAGTTTAGTGTATGGAATGGTGAAGGTTGCTTCCGGTTACCGTGCAACAATCAGAGTAAAAAGGCTGGAAAGGGAACTGGAGGATAGTCGGATTGCGATTATGATGACTCAGATTCAGCCACATTTTCTTTATAATACTTTGAATTCCATTTATTATTTGTGTAAAATTAATGCGGAAGCGGCACAGAAAGCGATTAAAGAATTTTCGGATTATCTGAGAATGAACCTGGATTCTCTGAACCGGACGGTTCCGGTTTCGTTTGAACAGGAGCTGAGCCATGTAATGACATACCTTGATTTGGAAAAATTGCGATTTGAGGATAAAATGAAGGTGGAATACCGGATTTTATATACCTCTTTTGAATTACCGGCCTTATCTCTCCAGCCAATAGTGGAAAACTCTGTAAAGCATGGTCTGTATCCCAAAGAGGAAGGCGGAACCATTACAATATCGACAGAAGAATGTGAGTCTTTCTATCAGGTGATAATTACTGATAATGGAGTAGGATTTGATCCGGATCATGTCTCGGAGGATGGAAGGGTTCATGTGGGGATTGAAAATGTACGCAAACGACTGAAACGAATGTGCCATGCTGAGCTTTTCATAGACAGCAGGCCGGGAGAAGGTACAACCGTAACAATAAATGTTCCGAGGAACAGGGAGGATGATAAGCAGAAATGATTATTTTAGCAGTTGATGATGAAAAACATGCGTTGGAAGTCCTGGAAGACGCTATAGAAGTATGTATGCCGGATGCAGAGGTCTTTGGGTTTTCCAGCGGCTCTGCCGCCCTGGAATTTGCAAAGAGCAGAGCATGTGATGTGGCATTTCTGGATATCAGATTGAGAGATATGAGTGGGCTGATGCTGGCGAAAGCGCTGAAAGACAGCTGCCCAAATACGAATATTATTTTTGTGACGGCATATTCTGAATATGCTATGGAAGCGTATACACTATATCCCAGTGGTTATCTGCTGAAGCCGGTCACGCCTGAGGGAATACGTAAAGAGTTAGATAATCTCCGGTTCCCGGTACAGGAGGAGACTGGTACGAGGATCCGTCTCAGGTGTTTTGGAAATTTTGAAGTGTTTGCGGAAAATGAACCGATTCATTTTAAAAGAAGTAAGACGAAAGAGCTGTTAGCTTATCTGACTGACCGCCAGGGGGCATGGTGTACGATGGGAGAGCTGCTTGGTGTATTATGGGAGGATAAACCGGACAGTATTTCTTTAAAAAGTAATCTGCGAAGTCTGATCCATGACCTTCGAACAACCATGGCAGAAGCAGGGGCAGAAGATGTCATATTGAAAACTCGAAATGAAATCGCGCTTTGTACGGACAAAGTGGAATGTGATTATTATGATTTTCTCTGTTGTGAACCGGGAGCAGTGAATCGATATATGGGTGAATATATGATGCAGTATTCCTGGGCAGAAATGACGACAGCGATGCTTCGAAATTCACAGATACGACAAAAAAGTCATCGAGGAAAAAAGGTCAGAAAAAAATGTTAAGAAGAGAGGGAGCAAGTTGCATACAGAAAGAGAATTAGAACAGCAGTTAATGAGTATAAATCGGAAAAGCTATCCGGCGTACAAGAGTCTGCAGGGAAGTTATCGTTTTCCGGGGTTTGTTCTGCACATTGACCACGTGCAGGGCGATCCGTTCGCGGCACCTTCCAAAGTGAGTGCGGAGGTGGATATGCGTGCGGCAGCATTTCCGGAGGAATTATTTGATAAGGCCTGTAAAAGGATTGCCCTGCAGGATTATTTAATCAGAAAATTCGGCAAAGTGATGTCTGAGTATATGTTTCAGGCGAAAGGTTCGGGAAAAAGTGGTCTTATGAGTATCAGCCGGTGTGGTCAGGAAGTGTTGGAACGTACAGCCCTTGAAATGGACAGAAAGCGTATTCTGGTTCGATTTGAGGTGGGATTCCCCGCGAATGGACGGACAATAAATGCACTGGAGCTTAAGAAAATTTTGTTTGATTTTGTGCCGGCGTGTGTGAAGAAATCCCTTTATTATAAGAGTCTGGATGCAATGGCGGTTCGGAAGGTCGTGGATCTTGCGGAGGATCAGCAGTTCATCCGTGAGGAGCTGGTGAAAAGAAATCTGGTAGCATTTGTAGCGAATGGAGCTGTGCTTCCGAGAGAGAGCGGTGTGTCTGACAGACCGATGAAGGGAGCGGTAGCATTTGAAAGTCCAAAGAGCATGGAGATAGAACTGAAACTCCCACACAGGGGTGCGTTAAAGGGAATGGGAATTCCCAGAGGTATTACTCTGATTGTGGGAGGCGGTTATCATGGAAAATCTACCCTCTTGAAGGCGCTGGAGCTGGGAGTTTACAATCATATTGCCGGTGACGGAAGAGAATACGTGATTACAGATGATACGGCCATGAAAATCCG
Organism: Sporofaciens sp. SGI.106; assembly: GCF_050314255.1. Lineage (NCBI taxonomy): Bacteria > Bacillati > Bacillota > Clostridia > Lachnospirales > Lachnospiraceae > Sporofaciens > Sporofaciens sp. SGI.106. The sequence goes on along the minus strand of NZ_JBNPMZ010000020.1, from coordinate 34,026 downwards.
TGCTGAGGATGGAAGAGCAGTATCCCATGTAAATATTTCTCCATTTATTAATCATCTGCCAAATGGTAAAAATACGAAAGATTTTTCTACGGAAGATGCCAGCGGCTCTACTTCCCAGGCAGCGAATGTTGTGGAGGCAGTGGAATCGGGAGCCGGAGCTCTTCTGATAGATGAGGATACATCGGCAACTAACTTCATGGTGCGGGATGCACTGATGCAGTCGGTGATTGCAAAAGAGCAGGAGCCGATTACTCCATTTATCTCCCGTGCCAGAGAACTGTATGAAAAACAGGGAGTGTCTGTGATTCTGGTTGCGGGAAGCTCAGGAGCGTATTTTTATATTGCTGACAAGATTCTGCAGATGGATACGTATCGCACTTATGATATTACGGAGCGGGTTAAGAAAATCTGCACAGACTGGGATGATGCACCGGAAGAGATGGAAGAAGGCAGCGAAAAGGTGTGGAAGAAATACAACCGTCTGCTGAAAGCAGGAAAGGTTGAGAAAAAGCATGGTCAGATTAAGACAAAGCAGTTCGGAAAAGACAGTTTTTCCATCGGAAGAGAAACGGTGGATATCAAATACGTGGAGCAGATTGCAGACAGCGAGCAGACGACGACGCTTAGCTGTGTTCTCAAAGTCATTCTGGAGCGGATGGAAGGTCAAAGGGAACAGAATCTGGATATGATGATTGAGAAGGTGTGGAAGGAGATGGAACAAACCGGGTTAAGGACACTGGTATCCGGGTCATACATTTCGTCTTCCATGGCTATGGTGAGAAAGCAGGAAATCTATGCATGTCTGAATCGATATCGAGGGTTCGAAAAATAAATAAAAAAATTTCAGATGATATCTTGACAAATGCGAAATAATACTGTATGATTAATTTCGTTGCCGATGAGATATCATCTGTAGTGTGTGGGCGTAGCTCAGCTGGATAGAGCGTTTGGCTACGGACCAAAAGGTCGGGGGTTCGAATCCTCTCGCCCACGCTTTTGAAGCACTCCAATATGGAGTGCTTTTTTCTTTTGCTTTTACGAACTTTGGTAATTGTTTTATATATAAAATGCTCGTATAATATGAAATGGAAAGATTAAAGGAGGCTGATAGCTATGAATTTTCAGGAAGTAGTAGAAAATGCAAGAGGTTGTATTGGTACATATTGTAAAGCATGTAATGAGTGTAATGGAAAAGCGTGCAGAAACCAGATTCCCGGTCCGGGAGCAAAAGGAGTAGGTGATACTGCAATCCGTAATTATGATAAATGGAAAGAAGTCCGGATTCAGATGGATACGCTTACCGAGAATAAGGCAGTGGATACTTCGTTAGAGTTATTTGGAAAAACCTTTAAATATCCGTTTTTTGCAGGCCCGGTGGGAGCAGTGAATCTGCATTACGGAGATAAATATGATGATATGGCATATAATAATATTCTTGTTTCTGCCTGTGCAGATGCGGGAATTGCAGCTTTTACAGGTGATGGAACCAATCCGGAGGTTATGAAGGCAGCGACTGCAGCAATTAAAGCAAAAGATGGAGCAGGTATTCCGACGGTAAAACCATGGAATGCAGATACGGTTCATGAGAAGATGGAACTGGTCAAGGATGCAGGTGCGTTTGCTGTTGCTATGGACGTAGATGCAGCGGGACTTCCATTTCTTAAAAATATGACGCCTCCTGCAGGAAGTAAGTCTGTAGAAGAGCTGAAAGCAATTATAGAAGATGCAGGACTTCCGTTCATCGTGAAGGGAGTTATGACCGTGAAAGGTGCTCTGAAAGCAAAGGAAGCAGGTGCTGCAGCAATTGTTGTATCCAATCACGGCGGACGTGTACTGGATCAGTGCCCGGCAACTGCAGAGGTACTTAGTCAGATTGCAGACGCAGTGGGGGATTCTGTAAAGATTCTGGTAGATGGCGGAATCCGTTCCGGTGCGGATGTCTTCAAGGCACTGGCAATGGGCGCAGATGGTGTGCTGATTGCCCGTCCGTTTGTGACAGCTGTATACGGCGGCGCAGAGGAAGGGGTACAGGCATATGTAGATAAGATTGGTGCAGAGCTTGCCGATACGATGGCAATGTGTGGCGCATACAGTCTGGATGAAATTATAAAGGATATGGTTTTAGCTTAAAAATGAATGCGAAAGGCACGAGGAAATGAATCCCCGTGTCTTTTTTTGCGGAAATAATTCTTTACATACTTTTTACATTCCCGTGATTTCAGATTTAACATTCCTCCTTTATGATGTCAACTGTGAAGAAAATAAATCAGAAACAGACAAAAAGGAGATTGAATCATGAAATTGAAAAAGTTTATTGCAGTATTAGGAGTAGTTGCTATGATGACAGGACTTCTTGCAGGATGTGGAAGCTCAGCAGAAGGTGAGACTGAGGAGGCAGGAGCTGCAACAGAGTCAACAGAGACCACTGCAGATTGGGATGCTTCTAATGATATTACCATTGTTTCCAGAGAAGATGGATCAGGAACAAGAGGAGCATTTATCGAACTGTTTGGTATTGAAGAGAAGGTAAATGATGAGAAAGTAGATATGACAACTGAGGAAGCTCAGATTACCAACAGCACTTCTGTAATGATGACAACAGTAGCCGGAGATGATTATGCGATTGGATACGTGTCACTTGGCTCTCTGGATGACAGTGTAAAGGCAGTAAAGATTGATGGAGCTGAAGCAACAGCAGACAATGTAAAAAGCGGTGACTATAAGGTATCCAGACCTTTCAATATTGCAACAAAGGAAGGATCTGAAAGTGAACTGGCAAAAGACTTTATTGCATTTATCTTAAGTACAGAAGGACAGGCAGTAGTTGCAGAAAATCACTATATCGCTATGGATGATACAGAGGCTTATGCAGGAACAGCTCCGGAAGGCAAGATCGTCGTAGGTGGATCTTCTTCTGTATCACCGGTAATGGAGAAACTGATCGAGGCATATAAGAAAGTAAATCCGAATGCTGAGGTGGAACTGCAGACTACAGACTCTACAACAGGTATGGAATCTGCAATCAGCGGTAACTATGATATCGGTATGGCATCCCGTGAGCTGAAGGATACAGAGCTTGCAGAAGGACTTGTAGCACAGGTAATCGCAACAGATGGTATTGCAGTGATTGTGAACAATAACAGTACAGTAGACGAACTGTCAAGCGAGCAGGTAAAGACAATTTACACAGGCGAGGCTACAACCTGGGAGGATGTGCTTCAGTAGGAGAGTGTCCGAAACCGGAAGCGTGTCATTAAGATAAATGAGGTAAAAACATAAATGAAATCTAAAGCATGGAAAGAAACCTTCATGCGGGGAGTGTTCTTCATTGCCGCCTGTGCTTCGGTACTGGCGGTAGCTCTCATTTGCATCTTCCTGTTTGCAAATGGTGTTCCTGCTATGAAGGAAATTGGGTTTGGTGAATTTTTAAGTGGGAAAATGTGGAAACCGAAGAATGATATCTTTGGAATCTTTCCTATGATCATCGGCAGTCTGTACGTGACGGCCGGGGCAATTATTTTTGGAGTGCCGATTGGTATACTGACAGCAGTGTTTATGGCACATTATTGTCCGAAGCAAATATACAAACCGCTGAAAACAGCGACGGAGTTGCTGGCTGGTATTCCATCCGTTGTATATGGATTCTTCGGACTGGTAGTACTGGTACCAGTAATTCGGGAGCTGGGAAGAAGTCTGAAAGAAATGGGACTATTAAAGTCATCAGGAAACGGAAGCAGTATTCTCACAGCGTCTTTGCTTCTTGGAATGATGATCCTGCCTACTATTATTGGTCTGACAGAGTCCTCGATCCGTGCGGTGCCGGAATCTTATTACGAAGGCGCGGTGGCTTTGGGGGCAACTCATGAGAGAGCAATTTTCCGTGTGATGCTTCCGGCGGCGAAGTCGGGCGTGACAGCAGCCGTTGTACTTGGAATCGGCCGTGCCATCGGTGAGACTATGGCCGTTATCATGGTAGCGGGAAATCAGGCCAGAATGCCGGCAGGCATTTTCAAGGGAGTACGAACACTGACGGCCAATATCGTCATAGAGATGGGATATGCGGCAGATTTGCACAGGGAAGCACTGATAGCGACCGGAGTAGTGCTTTTCGTGTTCATCCTGATCATTAATTTCTGCGTTGCAGTACTTAAGAGGAGGACAGACCATGAGTAGAAATCAGGAAACCTTAAAACAGAAGATGAAGAGATATCTTCGTACACCGGGTTCGCTGCTTATGATGTTGCTGGTTATGATTGCGGCAATCCTGACCTTCTCGGTGTTGATATTTTTGATTGTGTATATACTGGTACATGGTGTCCCATATATTAAACCATCTTTATTTGCTCTGAAATATACATCGGAAAATGCATCCCTTATGCCGGCTTTGATTAATACGGTGATAATGACAGTATTTTCATTGCTGATTGCTGTGCCGTTGGGCATCTTTTCGGCCATATTTCTGGTGGAATATGCAGGACGGGGAAATAAATTCGTAGAAATCATCCGTCTGACAACAGAAACACTGCAGGGAATTCCATCAATTGTATACGGACTCTTTGGTATGCTGTTTTTTGTTACTACCTGTGGGTGGGGGTTCTCTTTACTGGCGGGAGCATTTACACTGGCAATCATGATTCTTCCATTGATTATGAGAAGTACGGAGGAAGCTTTGAAAGCAGTACCGGATTCCTATCGTGAAGGAAGCTTCGGGCTTGGTGCAGGAAAATTACGTACCGTCTTTCGCATTGTACTGCCATCGGCAGTTCCGGGAATCCTTTCCGGTGTGATCCTTGCCATCGGAAGAGTGGTCGGAGAGACGGCGGCGTTGATATACACTTCCGGAACCGTAGCTGCGGTTCCAAGCAGTGTAATGGGTTCCGGAAGAACACTGGCGGTACATATGTACAATCTGGCCAGTGAAGGACTGTATATGGATCAGGCATATGCTACGGCAGTTATCCTGCTGATACTGGTAGTGGGAATCAATACCCTGTCTAATGTGGCTGCAAAGCGTTTGACGAAAGTATAAGAAAATAGGAGACGAGCATGAGTAAGTTAAGTATAAAAAATCTGGATTTATATTATGGTGATTTTCATGCCCTGAAAAATGTGAATCTGGAGATTGAGGAAAATAAAATCACCGCATTTATCGGACCTTCCGGATGTGGTAAATCCACACTGTTAAAATCCATTAACCGTATGAATGATCTGGTGGAAGGATGCCGCATCGAAGGAGACATTCTTCTTGACGGACGGGATATTTTCAGAGATATTGATGTGAACCTGCTGAGAAAACGGGTGGGAATGGTGTTTCAGAAACCAAATCCGTTTCCAATGAGCATATATGATAACATTGCATTCGGTCCCAGGACCCATGGTATACGATCCAAAGCAAGATTGGATGATATTGTAGAGAAATCCCTTCGGGATGCCGCTATCTGGGATGAGTGTAAGGACCGTCTTAAGAAGAGTGCGCTGGGAATGTCCGGCGGACAGCAGCAGAGACTCTGTATTGCGAGAGCGCTGGCGGTACAGCCGGAGGTTCTGCTGATGGATGAGCCGACTTCGGCGCTGGATCCGATTTCTACATCCAAGATTGAAGACCTTGCGATGGAGCTGAAAAAAGATTATACTATTGTCATGGTAACACATAATATGCAGCAGGCTGTCCGTGTATCTGACAATACCGCATTCTTCCTGTTGGGAGAAGTTGTGGAATATAATGACACTGAGAAATTGTTCTCTATTCCGGCAGATAAGAGAACAGAGGATTATATTACAGGGAGGTTCGGTTAGGATATGCGTAATAAGTTTGATATGCAGCTTGAGCTGTTGAATCATCAGCTCATCCATATGGGAGAATTGTGCGAGATTGCAATTAACCGTGCGACGGAGGCACTTCAGGAAGGAAGCATGAAAAAAGCGAAGGATGTCATGGAGGCAGATGAGGAAATTGATCAGATGGAGAAAAATATTGAGACCCTCTGTCTGAAGCTTCTTCTTCAGCAGCAGCCGGTGGCACGGGATCTGCGACAGATATCTGCAGCGCTTAAGATGATAACAGATATGGAGCGTATCGGTGATCAGGCATCGGATATTTCGGAAATCATTATTACTGCAGGCGAATCTGAGGCGGTGGATATACAGGAAATCGGTGAGATGGCATCTGCAGCTGCGAAGATGGTGAGAGACAGCGTTTCCGCTTATGTGGAAAAGGATCTGGAGCTTGCCAGAAAAGTCATGGAAGCGGATGATACAATTGATCAGATGTTTGAAGATATTAAAAATAGTATCATGCAGTTGATTGCAAAGGGCGGCGATATGAAAGCCGGAAGCAAGGCTGTTGATCTGATCATGGTCACCAAGTATCTGGAGCGTATCGGCGATCACGCAACCAATATCGCAGAGTGGGTAGAATTCTCCATCACAGGAATCCATAAGGGACAGCATATGCAGGAACACTGATAGGAGAAGCAGACATGATTTATTGTGTGGAAGATGACAGTAATATTAGGGATTTAGTTGTATACACTCTTGAGACCACGGGCTATAAGGCGCGTGGTTTTGAGGATGGTAAGGCATGTATGGAAGCTTTGGCGTCGGAGACACCAGAGCTTATTTTGCTTGATATTATGCTGCCGGGAGAGGATGGAATGTCCATACTCGGCCGACTGAAGGCCGCCCCTGAGACCAGAGACATTCCGGTGATTATGGTGACGGCAAAGGGGGCGGAATACGATAAGGTAATGGGACTGGATTCCGGTGCGGATGATTACGTAACCAAGCCATTTGGCATGATGGAATTGATTTCACGGATTAAGGCGGTTCTTCGCAGAGTATCGAAAGATGCGGGAGAGGGAGAAGGACTGCTGATGTGCGGGAATCTTACGATGGATGGGAAGAAGCATGAGGTGAAGGTTGACGGAAGTGTCGTGACGCTTACGTTGAAAGAATTTGAGCTTTTGAAGCAGCTTTTGAAGCATCCGGGAATCGTACTTACCCGAGATCAGCTTCTGGAAGATATCTGGGGCTATGATTTCGGTGGTGAGACCCGTACGGTGGATGTACATGTACGAACTCTCAGACAGAAGCTTGGGGATGCGGGAGAATATATTGAGACTGTGCGGGGAGTCGGATACCGGATGAGAGGAGAACTGTGATTCCGGAGGCGTACTTGAAAAACAGGAGATTATTATGAGGAAAAAGATACAGCGCAGTATGGTGCTGGTGATTACGGTGACAATGTTGATATCCTACCTGCTTCTGACAGTGGTAGTCTATCATCAGAGTGTAAGTATTATTGAAGATGAAATCCGCCAGGAAGCAGATTATATCTGCAAGGCACTGGAAATTTCCGGGGAGGAGTATCTTGAGCCTCTGGATGCAGTACGTAAGACTACCAGGATCACCTGGATTGCAAAGGACGGACAGGTTCTGTATGATTCTACAGAGCCTGTAGATAACGAAGAAAAAATGGAAAATCATGCTTCCAGACCGGAAGTGAAGCAGGCTTTAGAGAGTGGAACCGGGCAGGAGATCCGGCAGTCCGATACCATGGGGCAGGAGCTTTTTTATTATGCGAAGAGACTGGAGGATGGCACTGTTCTCCGGGTATCCAAGCCTATCAATACTGCATTTCGGTCTGCTGTTCAGGTATTTCCGATAATGGCAGTCCTTGCGATAATCATGCTATTGTTTGCATGGCTGCTTTCCGGAATGCAGGTAAAGAAGCTGATTCGTCCGGTAAATAATCTGGATCTGGAGCATCCGATGGACAACCAGGTATATGAGGAGCTGACTCCTCTTCTGGAGCGGATCGACAGGCAGAATAAAGAAAAAGAAGCAGTTGCCAATATGAGAAAGGAATTTTCGGCAAATGTGTCCCATGAACTGAAGACACCTCTTACATCTATTTCCGGATATGCGGAAATCATGATGAACGGTCTGGTAAAACCTGAGGATATGAAAGGATTTTCACAGAGAATCTATCATGAAGCCAGACGTTTGATTACTCTGGTGGAAGATATCATAAAACTGTCCCGTCTGGATGAAGGAAGGATTGAGCTTGAGAAGGAGGAGGTCAATCTTTATCGTCTGACCCGGGAAATATGCAGCCGACTTGCACCGCAGGCTGAGGCGAAGCATGTCAGGATTCAGGTGACCGGAGAGGAGGTTGTGTACTGCGGTATCCGGCAGATCCTGGATGAGATGATCTATAATATCTGTGAAAATGCGATCAAGTATAATAGGGATGGAGGCAGTGTATCTGTGTGGGTTGGCAGTACCCTGAACGGAAAGAAGGTTATTGTTAATGATACCGGAATTGGAATTCCGAAAGAACAGCAGGAACGGATATTTGAGCGGTTCTATCGGGTAGATAAGAGTCATTCCCGGGAGACCGGAGGAACAGGTCTTGGACTTTCTATTGTCAAGCATGGAGCAATGCTGCATCATGCACAGATACGCGTAGAAAGTCAGGTGGGAGTTGGAACGAGAATGGAGCTGGTATTTGAACTTGAAAAGCAGGGATAAATTGTTTATAATCAAGAAAGAATATTGAAGGAATGGCTGAATGCCAATGATGAGAGATGAAGAATAAAGACAGAATTAAAGGATTTGTACTTGCTTTTATGGCGGGGTTATTGTGGGGTGCAACCAGCCCGATAGCACAGTTTTTATTTCAGCATAAAGGAGTGGTATCTTCCTGGCTGGTTCCGTACCGCCTTTTGGCAGCAGGAATATTGCTGCTTATATATGCCATTTTTAAGAAGATGAATATAGTGGAAATGTGGAAGGACAAAAGTGACGGTATTCGTCTCGTCGCATTTGCCATTTGCGGTATGATGGGAATGCAGTACAGCTTCTTCAGCGCGGTGCAGGAGATGAACGCGGGAACGGCGACCATTTTCCAGTATCTGAATCCTGCGATGCTGATTATATATTTTGCAATTATTTACCGGGTGAGACCAAAGAAAAAAGAGATCATTGCTGTGCTCTGCTCTCTGGCCGGTATCTTCCTGGTGGCTACACATGGTAATCTGAGGGAACTTACAATCTCACCCCTTGGTATCATACTGGGATTGATCCTGGCGCTGACTACCTGCTGTTATGGAGTAATTCCCATGCCGCTTCTCAAGAAATTTCAGGCAGAGGCAGTCTGTGCCTGGGCGATGATCATTGGCGGAATTGTTCTGACACTGGCAATTCGCCCATGGAGATTCCCGGTGGATATCGACTGGCAGGTTGTTGTAGCATTCTTTTCCATCGTAATATTGGGAACCATACTCCCGTTTTGTTTCTACCTTGCATCACTGAAAAGTATCGGTTCCGTTTATGCCGGATTATTATCGGCGGTGGAGCCGGTGGCAGCAACGATAATTGCAGCAGTTTTTCTGGGCACAACCTTTACACCTATAGATGTGGTAGGATTTGCTCTGGTGTTGTCAACAATGTTTATTTTGAATATAGGGTCAATGTGATGTTAATTGGGGACGTAGCAAAATGCATTTTGCTACGTCCCCAATTAACATTTGTGCTGTCCCCAATTGACATTTGCGCTGTCCCCAAACTGTATCTGTACACCTAATCCGGTGCCTGAAGTTTATGTTCATTTCTCCAGTTTCTGGGAGATTCTCCGTAAATATTTTTAAATGCCCTTGAAAAGTGAAGCTGATTGGGATATCCCACAGCATTTCCGATATCACTGATGGAAAGCGAGGTAAGTTTCAGAAGCTCGGCAGCCTTAGTCATCCGATAGTTCATTAGAAATTCCTGGGGGGATTTACCAATGGTATCGTGGAAAATTTTTCCGAAATAACTGCGGTTCAATCCGCAGAAGGCCGCGATATCCTCTACGCTGATATCATTCTGGAAGTTCTGTTCGATGAAGGACAGGGCTTCTTTGATGTAGAAATCTCTGACCTTTCCGCTCTGTTTTATCCGGCGGGAGGAAGAGGAACGGGTCAGGTAATCCAGAAAAAGATACAGGTGACCGATCAGATGAAAGGATGACATATCTGAGTGGTTGGTAATATATAGCATCTCGTTCATCAGGTCGTTGCGTAAATCTCTGGAGTTGGCGTGATAGATTGGATTATCAGGTGTGAGACCGGCAATTTCTACTGTTTCTTTGGCGCGGAGACCATCAAATTCAAGCCAGACATATTCCCAGGGAAGAGTGGAGTCTGCGATATAGGTATTCACCTGGTGGGGAAACATCATGAAGCCCTGCCCGCTTTTGATGTGATAGGGCTGGGTGACACCGTGTGAATCGTCTGCATACAGGATTCCTGTCCCGGATATGACGTAGTGAAACAGGTAGTGATTGCGGGCTGCGGGTCCGAAGGAATGGGAAGGGGAACATTTTTCCCAGCCATACTGATATAGTCCAAGGTCTACAAAATTTTCATTTGGAAAAACAAAAAACATGGAATCACTCATAGATTCTAATCCTCCGTTCTTCTGTCTACAGTGTTTTTTCGATCTTTTTTCTCATTATATCCTGAAATATACCAAAATGCTAGACTACTTTATTATATATGTTTGAAAACGGCATTTTGGTATAAAACATGAAAAATGCGGATATTTATAGACGCATTATGGTATGTTACAATGTGCGTAGTTAGAGAAAGTTAAAAAAAGAACCAGAAAGGAGCAAAATGAGAGATGTATAGGAAAGGAAAGAAAATGATCAGCCTGCTGTTAGTCATGACAATGACTGCGGCGATGCTGCTGACCGGCTGTCAGAGTGAGACAGACAATGGGAAGACTGTAATTACTATGTTGCAGTACAAGCCGGAAGCGGTAAAGATTTTCGAGGAGCTGGAAGAGCGGTTCAATGAATCTCACGATGATATCGAATTAAAGATCGAATCCCCAAACGATGCTATGACCGTTCTCAAGACCAGATTTATCCGGGAGGATGTTCCGGATATTATCGGAATCGGAGGAGATGTGAACTTTTCCAACTTCCTGGATGCAGAAATGATCATGGATATTTCAGATTTTGAGGGTCTGGACTCCATTAAGCCCGCATATAAGGACATAGACAAGGCGCTGGAATTTGTGCCTTATGAAGGAGTTTACGCTGTCCCATATGTGGCAAATGCGGCAGGCATTCTTTACAACAGGGATATGTTTGAGGAGCACGGATGGGAAATCCCGGAAACATGGGAGGAATTCATCGCGCTGTGTGATGAAATTAAGGCAGAAGGAATCCTGCCACTGTATTTTGGATTCAAGGATACATGGACATGCCTTGCACCGTGGAATGCAGCAGCAGTAGACCTGGCACCATCCGATGTATGCCAGCAGGTGAATAAGGGAGAGACAACATTTTCAGATGAATACAGAGAAGTGTCTGAAAAGATGCTTGCACTTCTTGAATATGGACCGGATGATCCGTTTGCATATGACTATAACGGAGCATGTACGGCATTTGCTAATGAAGAATCGGCTATGTATACCATCGGAAGCTATGCGGTTCCTCAGATTAAATCTGTAAACCCGGATATGAATATTGATTCCTTCGTGTTCCCGGGATGCAGTGACGAAGCGGACAACAAGCTGAATTCCGGTATTGACCTTCAGTTCTGTGTCACAAAAGATTGTGAGAACAAAGAAGCAGCATATGAAGTGCTGAATTTCCTTCTGGAAGATGAGAGCATTCAGACTTATCTGGATGCGCAGGATGCAGTTCCGTGTAAGGAAGGAGATTTTGAACTGCCATCTACTCTGGATGGAATGAAGAAATACATCGATGCGGGAAGAATGGCCGATTATCAGGATCATTACTATCCTGCGGAAATGTCGGTTGACGCACAGATTCAGACATTCCTGATGCATGGAGATGTGGATAAATTCCTTGCCAAATTCGATAAAGACTGGCAGAGATATAACCGTGATATTATCCGCAAGGTGGAAGCATACGAAGCAGAACATGCAGATGAGAAATAGGAAGGGGGAAACGAAGCATGCAAAAAGCAGCAATGGGTAACAGAAAGCGGACATATCTGATGATTACAATTCCGATTGTAGCACTGTTCTTCTGCTTTAATACATTACCGTTAATCAAAGGTGTTATTTACAGTTTTACCAATTTCAAGGGCTATGGAAGCTATGACTGGGTTGGTCTTCGCAACTACATAGATCTCTTTACAGATGCAAGAGTCGGAGGGTCTTATCTGTTTACTTTCAAATTAGCTATTACGGCAACCATTGTTACGAATGTAATCAGTCTGATCCTTGCACTGGGACTGAACAGCAAGATCAAATTCAAGAGTGCTCTGCGTGGTGCATACTTTATTCCAAACGTATTGGGAGCGTTGGTTGTAGGTTATATTTTCAACTACTTTTTCACATACATTCTTCCGGCACTCGGAAAAATGATCGGAAGTGAAGGATTGAGCTCCAGTATGCTTTCCAGCACGAAGCTTGCATGGATTGCTGTTGTAATCGTATGTGCATGGCAGTCGATTGCAATGAATACGATTATCTATATTTCCGGTTTGCAGACGGTTCCGGAAGATGTTTATGAAGCAGGAGCTATTGATGGGGCGACAGGATGGAAACAGTTTAAGCATCTTACTTTTCCGCTGATCCTTCCATTCTTCTCTATTAACATGGTTCTCTGTGTGAAGAACTTCCTGATGGTATTTGATCAGATCATGGCATTGACCAAGGGAGGTCCGGCGCAGAGTACAGAGTCCATTTCTTACCTGATCTATAACAATGGTATGGGAGGCGGACAGTTTGGTTTCCAGAGTGCCAACGCAGTAATTTTCTTCGTAGTAATCGTGGCAATTTCTGTATTCCAGATGACAGTATTAGGAAATAAGGAGGAACAGCTGTAATGAATAAAAAAGTAAAAGCAAAAGTGAACTGGCCGATTACGGCTCTGTTAATCGCAGGTCTGATTACCGTTGCATTTCCTCTTTATATGACAATTGTAATCGCTTTTAAGAAACCTTCCGAGATGACAAATGATGTTGCGGGAATCCTTTCCCTGCCGAAATCCTGGAGCCTTGAAAATTTTGCCGAGGCAATGCGTGTGACAGACTTCTGGCATTCCCTGGGTAACAGTCTGATTATTACAGTATTGGCAGTAGGTATTTCAATCATACTTCATTCCATGCTGGGATATGTAATCGGACGCAACAAAGCAAAGAGTAAATTTTACAAATTTATTTACCTGTATGTTGTAAGTGGTATGTTCGTTCCGTTTGCAATCCTGATGATGCCTGTTGTAAAGCAGACAGCTCAGCTTGGACTTGCGAATATGGCTGGCGTAATTCTGCTTTATGTGGTATTCTATATGCCAATGAATGTATTATTATATTCCGGATATCTGACAAATATTCCTCTTGCTCTTGAGGAGGCTGCATATGTGGACGGAGCGAATACCTGGACAACTTACTGGAAGGTAATCTTCCCGATCATGAAACCTATGCATGCTACGGTTGCAGTACTTACAGCACTGGGAACATGGAATGACGTTATGACTCCGCTGGTTGTCATGTCCGGTGAGGGAGGAACGACTCTTCCTCTTGCACAGCTGAATTTCCAGACACAGTTCGGTACAAATTATAATCTGGCTTTTGCATCTTATCTGCTTGCCTTATTGCCGATTCTGATCTTCTACCTGATCTGTCAGAAACAGATTTTGAATGGTGTTGTAAATGGAGCAGTCAAGTAGTGAAAGATACCAGGATATCATAATACAAAATGCAGGAAATTCTGCGATATGCCCATCTGTTCAGGATGGGCATTGAGTGGTTAGAAAAGGAGATATTTATGGCAATAATTTTCAATGAAGTAGACAGAACATTTACATTACACACAAAAAATTCGACGTATCAGATGCAGATAGATCGTTTTGGATATCTGATGCACCTGTATTATGGAAGAAAGGCCGAAGGCTGTATGGATTTTCTTCTGACTTATTTCGACAGAGGATTTGCGGGTATTCCTTATGATTCGGAAAATGACCGTACATACTCCCTGGATATTTTGCCACAGGAATTTCCATGTATGGGTACTGGGGATTACAGAAGTGCAGCCCTTGTAGTGGAGGATGAAAAGGGAATTCAGGGATGTGACCTGAGATTCTGTGATTATGAGATTAAAAAAGGAAAATATGCTCTTGAGGGACTTCCGGCTGTTTATGCAGATGAAACAGAGGCGGAGACTCTGGAGATTGTTATGGAAGATCCGGTATTGAAAATGAAGGTTGTGCTGCTGTACGGTGTCCTTCCGGAGCGTGATATTATTACCAGAGCAGTAAAAATCACAAATCAGGGAGAGGGCAGGATTTATCTGGAGAAGGTTCAGTCCGCATGTCTGGATTTTGTATCCGGAGATTATGACCTGATTACCTTCTATGGCCGTCATGCTATGGAGCGGAATTTCCAGAGAGCAGCAGTGGGACATGGAAACTCTGTGATCGGCAGCCGGAGAGGAAGCTCCAGTCATCAATATAATCCGATGATGATTCTGGCGGAGCAGTCTGCTACGGAATCTGCTGGAAGCTGTTATGGATTATCCTTTATGTACAGTGGTAATTTTAAGGGAGAGGCGGAAAAGGATCAGTGTAATCTGACGAGAGTGCTTCTTGGTCTTCAGGATGAGCAGTTCTCTTATCCGCTTGATCAGGGAGAGAGTTTTGTCGCACCGGAGGTGATCCTGACCTATACACATGAAGGTCTGAACCGTCTGTCTCAGAATCTGCATACCTGCATCCGCAAACATGTATGCCGCGGAAAGTATAAAGAAGAGATACGGCCAATTCTGGTAAACAGCTGGGAGGCAGCTTACTTTGATTTTACCGGAGAGACAATCTATGACCTGGCAGTTCATGCCAAAGAGGTTGGAATCGAGATGGTAGTCATGGACGACGGATGGTTTGGTAAACGTGACGATGATAACAGCGGTCTCGGGGATTGGACGGTGAATGAGAAGAAGCTTGGATGTACACTGGGAGAGCTGATTGAACGAATCAACGCTCTGGGCATAAAATTCGGTATCTGGATTGAACCGGAGATGATTTCCGAGGACAGTGACCTCTATCGGGCACATCCGGACTGGGCATTTACAATTCCGGGTAGAAAACCGGGACGCAGCAGAAATCAGTTAGTGCTTGATTTTTCCAGAAAAGAAGTTGTAGATTACATTTTTGAAAAAATCTGCGCTGTGTTAGATCAGGGAAATATCGAATATGTGAAATGGGATAAGAACCGCAGTTTGTCGGATATTTATTCCGCAGTTACAAAGGATCAGGGAAGAGTGCTTCATGATTATGTGCTTGGAGTTTATGATTTCCTGGAGCGTCTGATGCAGCGCTATCCGGATATGCTGATTGAAGGATGCAGCGGCGGCGGCGGACGGTTTGACGCGGGCATGATGTATTACACACCGCAGATCTGGTGCAGTGATAATACGGATGCGGTTGACCGTGTGAGAATCCAGTATGGCACCTCTTTTGGTTATCCGGTATCGACAGTAGGTTCCCATGTGTCTGCGGTGCCGAATCATCAGACCGGAAGAATCACTTCCATGCATACCAGAGGTGTGGTGGCAATGGCAGGAACCTTTGGATATGAGCTGGATCTGGGCAAGCTTACGAAAGAAGAAAAGGAAGAAATCCGTCAGCAGGTGGCGGACTATAAGAAATATGCACCATTGATTCAGAACGGAACATACTACCGTCTGACCAATCCATTTACGGATGAGACGGGAGCATGGGCATTTGTATCCGAGGATCAGAGGGAAGTACTGCTGAATGTTGTGTTGCTGGAGATGCATGGCAATATGACGGTTCCGTATGTAAAACTGCAGGGACTGGACAGTGATGCTTTATATAAAGATGAGTTAAGCGGTAAAGTATACAGCGGAAGTGCACTGATGGAGATGGGTATGCCTGTCACAGAAAGATTCTGTGAATATCCGGCAATTCAGATGTATCTTACACGTGTGTAATCTGTGTTTTTATTTGAAAGAGAAAGGAATAAAGAAGCAATGTCAAAGGCTGATGAAGTATTTCAGAGAAGGATGGACAGGCATCATGACGAGCTGAGATGGCTTTATATGGAGCTTTATCAAAACGATGATATGTTTGCGGAGCTGTGCAGTCAGCTGTATCGATTTTACAAAGAGCGCAGGCAAAAGCTTCGGAACAGAGATGAGAAAAGAGAGCAGGAGCCGGACTGGTTTAAGAAAAAGAACATGCTTGGCATGATGCTCTATATTGATAATTTTGCAGGGAATCTTCAGGGGATGAAGACGAAAATTCCTTATTTAAAACGATGCAATGTGAACTGCGTACATCTGATGCCCTTCCTGGATTCCCCGGAAGGACGTTCGGATGGAGGCTATGCGGTAGCAGATTTCCGTAAGGTGCGCCCGGATCTGGGAAGCATGGAGGATCTGGCAGAATTTGCGGATGCCTGCCATCAGCAGGAGATGAATGTCTGTATGGATTTTGTGATGAACCATACTTCCGAAGATCATGAGTGGGCAAGGCGCGCCAGAAATGGTGAAGGAGAGTACATGAGCCGATATTTCTTCTATGACAGTTATGATATACCGGCACAGTATGAGCGGACCGTTCCCCAGGTGTTTCCGACAACAGCGCCGGGGAATTTTACCTGGCTTCCGGAGGTCGGGCATCATGTGCTGACAACATTTTATCCTTATCAGTGGGATCTGAATTACAAAAACCCGAGAGTATTTAATGAGATGATGTATAATTTCCTCTGTCTTGCCAATCAGGGAATGGATATCATCCGTATTGATGCAGTGCCTTATATCTGGAAAGAACTGGGGACCCAGTGCCGGAACCTGCCGCAGGTACATACCATTGTGCGCATGATGCGAATGATTGCGGAAATCGTCTGCCCGAGTGTAGTTCTTCTGGGAGAAGTCGTTATGGAGCCGGAGAAGGTAGTACCTTATTTTGGAACGGTAGAGAAGCCGGAATGTCACATGCTCTACAATGTGACAACAATGGCAACCACATGGAACAGTGTGGCAACCCGGGATATCCGTCTTCTGAAACAGCAGATGGATATTGTGAACAGCCTGCCGAAAGAATATACCTTCCTGAATTATCTCCGATGTCATGATGACATCGGCTGGGGACTGGACTTTGGAACCCTGCGCCGGTGGGGCATGGAAGAAGTGAGTCACAAGAGATTTCTCAATGATTTCTTTACCGGAAAAGTGGAGGGAAGCGTAAGCCGCGGAGAACTGTATAATGACGATCCGGTGACACAGGATGCCCGGTTCTGTGGAACAACAGCCTCTATGTGCGGTCTGGAAAGTGCCGGATTCGAACAGGACGAGAAGAAAACAGACGATGCCGTGCGGATGATTCTCATGCTGCATGCATATATGCTGACCCAGTCCGGAATTCCAATGTTATACAGTGGAGATGAAGTAGGACAGGTGAATGATTATACCTATAAGGAAGACCCGAAAAAAAGAGAAGATTCCCGCTATGTACATCGTGGGGCATTCCGCTGGGAGCTGGCAGAATATAGCCGGGATGAGAATACCGTGCAGGGAAAGATATTCCATGGGCTAAACCGGATGGAAGAAATTCGGAGAAATCTGCGCGTATTTGATACGGATGCCAGTGTTTACACTTATGATGTGAAGGACAACAGCATTCTCTGCATTTTAAGAGAATGTGAGGGAGAGAGATTCTTCGGTATCTTCAACTTCAATGATAACCCGAGAACTGCCTGGATGAAGGAAGAGGGAGCGTATCGCAATCTGATGACGGGTGAGGAGATAGAGTTAAATAATGTGGAACTGCCCGGACATGGATTTTTGTTAATTGGGGACGTAGTAAAGTGAACTTTACTACGTCCCCAATTAACATTTGTGGTGTACCTTTTTGCAAAATGCCCTGTCCCCAAATGACGTAGGACGAAGTATGCCAGCATACAATATAAGTAAAATGACTGTTTCGGAGACGGAGAATGCACGAAAAAAGAAAATGGAAGCAATATGGCACGTTGCTTTTGATGCTGATGATAGCCCTTGCCGGTTCTTTTAAATATCTATCCTCATATACGAGTGTATCCAGTCATGTGAACGGACGGGAGCTTCCGATATACAGTGTGGAAACGGATGAAAAGAAAGTGGCGCTGACATTTGATGCGGCATGGGGAAATGAAGATACACAGCAAATATTGGATATACTGGCTAAGCATGATGTAAAAGTTACATTTTTTATGACCGGAGGATGGGTGGAAAAGTATCCGGAGGATGTAAAAGCAATCCTGGCAGCAGGCCATGATTTGGGCAACCACAGTGAGCATCATAAGAATATGAGCCAGCTTTCGGAGGAAGAGAAGACGAACGAAATAATGGAGGTGCATAACCGTGTGAAAGCACTGACGGGAGTGGAGATGAATCTGTTTCGTCCGCCTTACGGAGATTACGATAATGCAGTTGTGTTAAATGCAGAAAAGAATGGCTACTATCCAATTCAATGGAACGTGGATAGTTTGGATTGGAAAGATTACGGTGTTGATTCTATATTGAAAACGGTTCTTGAGCATAAAGATCTTGGAAACGGATCCATTATTTTGTGTCATAACGGAGCAAAATATACTGCGCAGGCGCTGGATGCATTAATTACCGGATTGGAGGAGAAGGGGTATGAGCTTGTGCCGGTATCCCAGCTGATTTATAAAAAGGATTATCATATGGATGTGACGGGTCGGCAGATAGCAGATTGACTTTTCCGGACAAGGGATTTACTATGAAGTATAGAAGATGTCATAAGGACAGATGATGAATAACAGATGGAGGAATTCCTATGGATACCAGAGTTTCAGTGATTAGTATTATTATAAAAAACGATGAAGCAGCAACAGCGATTAATGAGCTGTTACATGAATATCGTCAATATGTTGTGGGGAGAATGGGGATTCCCTATCGCGACAGAGGTATTTCAATTATAAGTGTAGTGCTGGATGCGCCTGGTGATGTGACCAGTGCGCTCTCCGGCAAGCTTGGTATGCAGCCGGGAGTGAGTGCAAAGACACTAACGGCGAAGCTGTAGAAGAACGCGTATGGTATTATTGAGAGAAAAATTACAAAGGGGACACGTGATGAAATTTAGTTTGAAAGAAGATGGGAAAAGAGTCATTGTTATTTGTATTGCGGCTTTTTTAATGGCATTAAATATTAAATCATTCGTTCGGACAGGCGGGTTATATCCGGGAGGAGCGACGGGATTAACGATTCTGATACAGAGAGTAGTACAGATTTTTGGGAATGTGGAAATTCCATATTCCCTGGTGAATCTATTGTTGAATTCTGTTCCGGTTTATATTGGTTTTCGGTTTATCGGGAAGAAATTTACATTGTATTCCTGCCTGATGATCGTTCTCAGCAGTGTGTTTGTTGATATTGTACCGGGCTATACCATAACATATGATACGTTGCTGATCAGTATATTCGGAGGCCTGATCAATGGATTTGTAATCAGTGTTTGCCTTTTAGTAAATGCAACAACCGGCGGGACGGATTTTATTGCAATTTATTTGTCAGAAAAAAAGGGAGTAGATTCTTTTAATATCATACTGGCGTTAAATGTTGTGATACTTGCTGCAGCGGGACTCCTGTTTGGTTGGGACAAGGCGCTTTATTCGATTATTTTTCAGTATACATCGACGCAGGTACTTCATACCCTGTACAAAAAATATCAGCAACAGACATTATTTGTGGTTACAAATAAAGCGCAGGAAATCAGCGAGGCTATTTCAAGAGAATGTAACCATGGTGCAACGATACTGGAAGGGGAGGGCTCTTACGGACACTGTGAACGTCATGTGGTGTATTCGGTTGTATCCAGCGCGGAAAGCAAAAGGGTGATTCATGCAGTGAAGCAGACAGATCCGAAGGCATTTGTGAATGTGATTCGGACAGAACAGCTTTCCGGAAGATTTTATCAGAAACCAACAGAATAATGAAAAAAGAAAGGCGTGCGATGCTTCTGTTGTGTGAAGCTGCACGTCTTTCGGATTTTTACAGTCTGGATATACCGCTTTGGAGTTCTTCAGCCCATTTTTGCAGATTGTAGGTTCTTCCACCGAACAGCTTCAGGATGACACCGGTCGGCTGATTGTCGTTGGCGAAAGCGTTGGCTTCGTCTGTATCTACATGCATGGCAAGGGCGAATTTGGGACTGACTCTGACAACGACATCGGCGAAGATCAGGGAGCGCTCAAAGCTTTCCATGATTACGAAGACTTCGTCATTGTCTTTTACGTTCATCTGGATTGCCTGTACCGGAGTCATGTGGATGTGGCGTTTTGCAACGATGACACCGTGATCCAGTTCCAGTGAGCCCTTCGGCCCTATGAGGGTGCACCCCGGGGTATCTTTTGTGTCTCCGGACTGCCGTATGATTCCCGGCACTCCAAGTTTCCGGGAGTCGGTCATAGAGATCTCTACCTGTGTTTCCGGACGATAAGGTCCGAGTAGTGCCACATTTTCAAAGGAACCCTTTGGCCCCTTGATTGTAACACGTTCTTCGCAGACATACTGTCCCGGTTGACTCAGCTCTGATTTATATGTAAGTTCTGCGTCGTCACCGAACAGGATATGAAAATCTTCTTCGCAGATGTGCATATGTCTTGCACTTGTTTCTATTGGTATTGCTATTCCCATTGTTATTCCACCTTAATTTTTATTGTTCAATTCAAATACACCAATGCTAGTATTTTAGCAAAAAAAAATAAAGATTTCAATTGGAGATTGCGGAAAATCATTTGAGTTTTTGAAGAAAACCACGTATAATGGAAAGAGCAGAACGGAGTATAAAGAAGGAGGAACGATAAGCATGAAACAGGTATGGGAAGCGCTGAAGGATTTTTTTGAAAGAGACTGGACACCGGCTGAAAAGATTCTGGTAGTTCTGTGTTGTATATTACTGGGTATGGTGAAGGGATTTCTGATATCTCCGATTAAAAAAGGAATCAGTTGCGGAAATAATAATGCTAATGTATATTATCAGGCAGAGGACGAGTACTGGCTGGATGATGAGGACTAAATTGATGTAACTGTTCAGAGCCAACCTCGAAAACACTGTGTGTTTTCGAGGTTGGCGTATCCGCCAAATAGATTTGTGCAAAAAAGTGCTTTTGAATACAAGTATTCATCGCTCTTTTTTGACAAATCTATTTGGCTCTGAACAGTTGCAAATTGACAAAGTAAATAGATATATTTATAATGATTCAAAACAAGGGCGTTTTTCTATAGGTGAGGAGCGCCCATTTTTATATACCAGCTTCTAAACCAAACGGAAAATGATTAGATATCAATATACAGGAGGTAACGGTAATGAATAATTATACCAGAGAAGATATTATGCGTATGGTAGAAGAGGAGGACGTAGGGTTTATCCGTCTTCAGTTCACAGATATTTTTGGCACTATGAAAAATGTGGCGATTACAACCAGCCAGTTAAAAAAGGCACTGGATAATCAGTGTATGTTTGATGGTTCTTCTATTGAGGGATTTGCAAGGATTGAAGATTCCGATATGTATCTCTACCCCGATCTGAATACATTTGCAATTTTCCCGTGGAGGCCGCAGCAGGGAAAGGTGGCGCGTCTGATCTGTAATGTTTATAAGGCAGATGGAACGGCATTTGAGAGCGATCCGAGATATGTGCTGAAGAAGGTGACGGAGAAAGCACGGAAGGAAGGCTATGTATTTGATGTGGGGCCGGAGTGTGAATTCTTCCTGTTCCATATGGATGATAATGGCTTGCCGACTACGATTACCCATGAAAATGCCAGCTATTTTGATCTGGGACCTCTTGATCTGGGGGAAAATGCACGGCGTGATATGGTGCTGACACTGGAAGATATGGGATTTGAAATTGAGGCATCCCACCATGAATTTGCGGCCGGTCAGCATGAGATTGATTTTAAATATGATGAGGCCCTGGCGACTGCAGATAATATTATGACATTTAAAATGGTTGTGAAGACCATCGGAAAGCGGCATGGAGTGCATGCAACCTTCATGCCCAAGCCGAAATATGGAGAAAATGGATCGGGAATGCATCTGAATATGTCTCTTCGCAGGGATGGAATCAACGTATTTTCAGACCCGCAGGATGTCAACGGTTTAAGCCGTGAAGCATATTATTTTATAGGAGGTATTTTAAAACATATTAAAGCAATCAGCTTTATTACGAATCCGACTGTAAACTCTTATAAAAGGCTGGTTCCCGGTTATGAAGCGCCGGTTTATATTGCCTGGTCGGCAAAGAACCGGACACCGCTGATCCGTATACCGACGTCACTGGCTGAGAATACCAGACTGGAGCTTAGAAGTCCGGATCCTACTGCCAATCCGTATCTGGCACTTGCAGTGTGTCTGGCAGCAGGACTGGAAGGAATCCGCGAAGAGATAGAGCCGCCGGCAAGCATTGATGCCAATATCTATAAAATGGAGAAGGAAGAAAGGGAGAAACTGGGAATTGAAGAATTACCGGGAAGTCTTCTGGAGGCAATCCGTGAATTTGAGAAGGATACATTTATACAGGATGTGCTGGGCAGAGATCTGTCAGAAAAATTTATTGCCGCTAAGAAGAAGGAGTATGCAGATTACCGCTCACAGGTAACCGATTGGGAACTTCAGAAATATTTACATGTCATGTAAACACCTTTCTGTGTTAAGAGCAGCAGTAGTGATTGACAGGAGGTGGAAGCTTGAGTGGAATTATTGTTGTATTTCCAAATAAAGATAATGCAGCGAATATTCGAAATCTGTTAACCCGGGGCGGTATCAATGTCCGGGGCGTCTGCACCACAGGAGCTCAGGCACTTCAGTATGCGGAGGATGCTGAGGAAGGCATTGTGGTGTGTGGCTATAAGCTTGTTGATATGATGTATACCGATTTGCGGGAATATCTTCCATCTACATTTGAAATGCTTCTGATCGCATCGCCGGATAAATGGAGTGCAGGTGATATCGAAGGAATTGTTGGGCTTTCCATGCCGATTAAGGTGTATGACCTTTTGAATACGGTGGAAATGATGCTCAATACTATGGAGCGTCGAAGGAGAAAACGAAAGCGGGAGCAGAAGGAACGGGAGAGAAGCACTGGAGACAGGGCAGTCATCAAAGAGGCAAAAGAGCTTTTGATGGCGCGTAACAATATGACAGAAGGAGAAGCGCACCGGTATCTGCAGAAGTGCAGCATGGACAGCGGAACAAATCTGGTAGAAACTGCCGAGATGGTGTTAAGTATTATGAAAGAATAGTAAAAGCTGTAAAGGAAAATTTCATATATGAGATTTACGAAAATGCATGGGCTGGGAAATGATTACGTGTACGTAAATTGTTTTACAGAGGAGGTTCGGGATCCGGTCAGGACAGCGAGAGCATTAAGTGACAGGCACATGGGGGTCGGTTCAGACGGTCTGATTCTGATTGGTCCGTCTGATAAGGCGGATTTCCGGATGCAGATATACAATGCGGACGGTTCTGTGGCTGAGATGTGTGGGAATGGAATCCGCTGTGTGGGTAAGTATGTCTATGAACGGGGAATGACCGGGAAGAGGGAAATCCAGGTGGAAACACTTGCGGGAATCCGCACGCTCAGGCTTGATGTGGAAGAAGGACGGGTGAAAGCGGTAACTGTGGATATGGGAATACCCATCCTGCGGGCAGAGCGGATACCGGTGATTTCCGGTAATACGGAGGTACGCAATGAACCAATCGAGATCAATCACATGGAGTACCGGATGACAGCCGTCTCCATGGGTAATCCTCATGTGGTGGTCTATGTGAAAAGCGTAAAAGGAATTGATATGAATCTGTTGGGACCTGCATTTGAGTACCATGGGCGTTTCCCCAGACGCATTAATACGGAATTTGCGGAAGTGATTGACCGCAGAACAGTAAGGGTGCGTGTGTGGGAGAGAGGGGCCGGTGAGACCCTGGCCTGCGGCACAGGGGCATGTGCGGTAGCAGTAGCAGGAGTGTTAAATGACTTGACAGAACGGAAAGTTCAGGTAAAATTATTAGGAGGAGATTTGACCGTTGAATGGCAGGAGTCGGACAATACTGTTTATCTGACAGGACCGGCTGAGATGGTATTTGACGGAGAAATATATACATAGAAGGAGAAATCATTATGTTCAAAGTAAATCAGGATTATTTAAAATTACCAGGAAGCTATTTATTTTCCACCATTGGAAAAAAAGTAGCGGCATTTCAGGCGGCAAACCCGGATAAATCCATCATCCGGCTGGGAATCGGCGATGTCACTCAGCCGCTGGCACCGGCAATTATCGAGTCTTTGCACAGTGCGGTAGATGAGATGGCTCATGCAGAGACCTTCCGCGGATATGCACCGGATCTTGGCTATGAGTTCCTTAGAAGTGCTATGGCAAAGAACGATTATCAGGATAAAGGCTGTGATATTAAAGCGGATGAAATCTTCATTTCTGATGGAGCAAAGGGAGATTCCGGTAATATTCAGGAGATTTTCAGCAAAGATAATAAGATTGCAGTCTGCGATCCGGTATATCCGGTATATGTGGACACCAATGTTATGGCAGGACGTACCGGCACATACGACCCGAAGACAGAGACATGGAGCGATGTGATTTACATGCCATGTACCAAAGAGACGAATTTTGCACCGGAGCTTCCAAAGGAGACACCGGACATCATTTATCTGTGCTTCCCGAATAACCCGACCGGTTCTACCATTACAAAGGCACAGCTTCAGGAATGGGTAGACTATGCAAATAAAGTTGGTGCAGTCATCATTTACGATGCTGCTTATGAGGCATATATTTCCGAGGAGGATGTGCCACACACCATCTATGAGTGCGAGGGTGCAAGAACCTGTGCAATCGAGCTTAGAAGTTTCTCCAAGAATGCAGGATTTACCGGCGTGCGTCTTGGTGCAACCGTAATTCCGAAGGATATTAAGCAGGGAGATGTAACACTGCATTCTCTGTGGGCAAGACGCCACGGAACCAAATATAACGGTGCTCCATACATCGTGCAGAAAGCCGGAGAGGCAGTTTACTCTGAGGCCGGAAAAGCACAGCTGAAAGAACAGGTTGCTTACTACATGAACAATGCAAAGGTTATTTACGAAGGATTAAAGAGTGCGGGATACAATGTGTCCGGTGGTGTGAATGCACCGTATATCTGGCTGCAGACACCGGATAACATGACTTCCTGGGAGTTCTTCGATTACCTGCTTGAGAAGGCAAATGTAGTCGGAACACCGGGATCCGGATTCGGACCGAGCGGAGAAGGATACTTCCGTCTGACAGCATTCGGTTCCTATGAGAACACCGTGGCAGCAATTGAGAGAATTAAAGCATTATAAATCAGGTGGGATAATTTAATAAGTGAGATATTAAGGGAGTGTCGCAAAAATTGTGATTTTGTGATACTCCCTCTTTTTTTTACACATTCAGTCATGGATGTAGTACAATATATTCGTATGAATGACTAATTTTGAGTGGGAGAAAGTACCGGAATGGTGCGCATGATATGAAGGAGACGATCCATGAATTTGATCAGTAAGATTCCGAAGGAATTTTATAAACTTTTTGCAAGTAAATATATGGACTACTATCAGCAGTTTCTGGTGGCAATCTATGAGGAGTCCGCGAGATCCTATTCCCTTCTGGGGCTCACCGAACGGGAGTGCCGGGCGGTGATGAATGAGCGGATTGCTAAGGAGACGCTGGAATGGAGCGAGGAGCAGTTTGACGAGGAAGGAGAACTGCTTACCAGAGCCAATATGGCATCCGTCTGTCTTAAGAATCTGGAGAACTGGGGATGGCTTATTCGGGATTATGATGAATCACTGAACAGTTATGTGGTTTCATTTCCGGAATACAGTCAGTTGTTTGTGCAGTTGTTTCAGAGGCTATACAGTGAGGACAATACCAGGGAGAGGGAAAGCGTGCTGGCAGTTTACAGTTATCTGTATACCTACAGTTCCGATAAAGAAAAAAATAATGAGATATTGAAGAGCGCGCTTCAGACCTCGCGGTCCCTTCTTCAGATGCTGGCGAATATGCAGGAGGGCATGAGAGGGTATTTTGATGAGCTGTCCAGACAGAGGAGTTTCCTGGGGATTCAGGAAGTTCTGGTGAAGGAGATTAATAACAGTGACAGTAAGAAATATGCGATTCTTACCACCACAGACAGCTTTTACCGCTATAAGGAGGCGGTGAAGGAACTGATCGACAGGAATTTAAGTGAAAATGAGATGCGCAGGCAGGAGCTTCTGGAGCGGGAAATCGATGAGGAAGATGTGCTGCAGTGCAGAAAAAGAGACCGGGCAGTACGGCTCTGCGAGGAGGCAATGGATATTATTTATCTGATTGAGCGGGAATTTGATGCCATTGAGAGAAGATATAACAAGCTGATTGAGCAGAAGACCGTATTTGCCAGCCGTGCGGCGGCACGAATCCGGTATATCCTTATGGAGGGCTCTGTATCGGAAGACCAGACGGTAACACTGGTCAATATTTTAAATAAGAGTGACAGGCAGGAGGAAATCCTGCAGAAGCTGGCAGACCGGATGCATCTCACCGAGCGTTTTCGCGTAATGACGGAGCGAAGTCTGTTCAGACGGCGTGATACGGAAAAAGAGGAATTCAGGCCGCAGGCGGTTCGCCGGGATGAAGAGGCAGGAGAAGAGCTGGATGCATTCGTGATTAAGCCGCTGTATACCCGACAGGAAATTGATGCATTCAGAAAGAAAAATGAACAGGATGGAAGATTCCGGGTAACAGAGGATACGGTGCAGTCTATGGAAGATCTGGAGAAACTGTTTTTTGTATGGCAGGAGGCAACCGAGATTGCGGATGACAGAAGAGATATCTCAGTGGGACGGGAACTGGAGAGCAGGGATGGATACCGGTTCTCTGAGCTGACGATTCGGGAGGAATAGAGGATGGCAGCATATATGGAAGAATTATCCGTAACAGAGGCGGATAACCTGAAAAAGACAATATCAAAACTATTTCGGCAGACCTGTATTGTGCAGATGCGTTATGATCCGGTGACCCTGACGCCCAGAGATAATCCGGATTATGAAATGTGTGTAAGGCACAGAGGATTTATTGAGGAGTATCTGTCGGTACTGGGATGTGAGCTGACGCACGATCCCCAGGAGCATATTTTCCGGCTGGTGGGAGATGGCGTGGAAACAGAGAAAATGAGTCTGACCACCACAATTATTGTTCTTCTGGTAAAAATGATTTACCGGGATAAGATCCTGGGCGAGGGATTGAAGGCAACAGTGACAACGCTGGAAGAAATCCGGGAATATGGTAAAAATACGAATCTTCTGAACCGGAAGCTTACGGTAGCGGAGTGGCGGGAGGCGCTGTATCTGATGAGTAAGCATCAGATGATCGAGCTTCCGGGAGCTGTCCGGGATGTGGAGGACAGGACACCGATTTATTTATACAGTACGATTAATCTTTATGTGAGCGCGGCAGATATTAATGCGCTGGTTGAAGAGTACAGAGAGGAGACCGCGGAGAATGAAACAATCGAAGAAAATATTTACCCGGATGCTGATTAACAACTGGGGAGGTATCGGTCACAAGGTAATGGAATTCCATGAATATGTGAATCTGTTCAGTGGTAAGAGCGGCTCCGGAAAATCTACGGTGATGGATGCGATTCAGGTGGTGCTTTACGGCAGCGTGGCGTCCACATTTTTAAATAAGGCAGCAGATGATGCGAAGAATAAACGAAGTGTCTTAAGTTATCTTCGCGGTGCACAGAAGGATGGAACGTCCAATCGTGAAAATGTGGATTTCTGTTCACAGCTGGTATTGGAAATTGTTGATACCGGCAGTAAAATCACGACCTGTATCGGTGCAATTTTTGAGGTTGGCAGAAATGATCTTGAACTGAAAAAATATCATTTCTTCAGCCATTCCGGGAAGATTCCTGAAGATGAATACCTGACGGAGCAGGGCACACCTTACACAGTCGCGCGGCTGAAGAAGCTGATTGAGGAGAGAAGCAGATCCGAAGATAATCGGGGACGGGGGGATGTCAACCGCATTTATCCGTCCAAAGAGGCGTATCTGAACACGCTGTATGACGTCATTTTCGGATATATTGATCCGGGACGTCTGATGACGATGGAGAAAAGTGCCATTGCACTCCGTATGACCAACGGAACCGGGCAGTTTATCAAAGACTACATGTTTCCAAAGAGCAAGGAGGATACGGTGTCCACAATCAGTGAACAGCTGGGAGCCTACCGTGAGATTAAGGAACGGGTGGATGATCTGGAGCACCGTATCGAGATTCTGGAAGGGATTCGGGAGCATAATCTGGAGCTTGTGAAGGTAAAGGCTGATAAGGTGCAGACGGAGGCAACCCTTCGGATTGTGGAGATTGAGAACTGCAAGACTCGTCTGGAGGCTAAAAAATCCGATCTGGAAGGGATTCTTAAGAAAATATCGGAACTGGAAGAGAAGAAGAATATGCTGGACGGAGAGCGGAAGGCGAAGACAGATGAGCTGATCGAAGTGAAGGCGGAGCTTCATGCCAGTGATTACGGTGTGAAGAAAAAGGAGCTGGAGGATCTGGAAACCACCATTCATCTTCTGGCAGGTAACTCCAGACAGTGGAGGGAAATACTGAATGGTCTGAAGGCATGGGAGGACGATGAAGACATCAGCGGCTACATCAGTAATCCAACGCTTCAGCGTCTGGATGAAATACTGGATGGTCACGTATCAGTATCCGGATTGGAGAAGCTGAAAAAGGGAATCCAGAATGCGTTGGAGATGATTGCGGATGAGCTTGCGGATCTGAATGAAAGTATCCGGGAGACTACGAGGGATCTGAAAGAGAAGCAGGAGATGGTAGAGGATCTTCGCAATGACAGGAAGCCCTACCGGAAGGAATTGAAAAGCGCCAGGGCACAGCTTCAGAGTGAACTCAGCAGTCAGTATGGACGAACCATCCATGTGGAAATATTTGCAGATTTATTTGATATTACAGAGGAAAAATGGAAGAATGCCATTGAAGGAAGGCTGGGACGTATCAAACACAGTCTGATCACGGAGCCACAGTATGCGCTGGATGCGGCAAAAATTTTCCGCAGAATGAAGCGCAAAGAATATGAAGAAATTGACATTATTAATACGGCTGCTATTCAGCGAGATCAGCCGCAGGCAGAGGAGGGAACCCTGTACGAAGCGGTTAAGGCGGAAGAGGCGTATGTGGATCTTTGTCTGAAACGGTATCTGGGAAGAATCCACAAATGTGAGACGGTGGATGAACTCCATGAAGTGCGGGATGGCGTGACTCCGGATTGCTATTCCTACAGTAATTATATGTTCCGCCATTTACGGGAAAATGATTATACCCGTTATGCTTGCATCGGTACCAAAGTTTCCAAGGCGAAGCTTAAGGAACTGGAGGATGAGGTGTACGAGCTGCAGAAGAGGCAGATCGGGGATATTCAGATGAGAGATACTCTGAATCAGGCCCAGCGGTTCGAACAGCTGAATCAGGATCCGGAGCAGTTACTGCAGTTGTCCTATGCGGCAGATGAACTGGAAAATTATCTGGCGAAGCAGGAGCAGCTTAAGAAAGAGCTTAAGAAACTGGAAGACGGTACGTTGACGGCACAGCTGAAGGCGCGCAAAGAAGAACTGGAAGAGAAAATTACGGCTCTGGATGAAGCAATAGAGCGGGTGAATCGTGAACGAATCGGACGCGCGGAAAATAAGAGTGCGGCAGAAAAGGAACTGGGTGATTTCAGAGAGAAGCTGGCATTTCTACAGGAAGGATTTGTGATAAATGAATCTCTGCTTGAGGAAGTGAAGGCGCAGCTTTGCACGCAGAGCGAGACCGCTTACCGCAGAAAATTAAATGAACAGCTGGCTCGCCTGGGAGAGCAGGAAGAGCACGAAGCGGATGAACGCGCCATGGCTCGTAACCGATTTAACCGGGAGTATCCGGCGTATGGCTTTACCGGGGTAGAACGGAACAATGATGTGTATGACAGGGTACTGGATCAGATACGGCAGGATTTTGAACCGAAGTATAAAGAGGAATTTGAAAAGCAGTACCGGCTGGTATACCATTCCCTCAGAGAAAATGTGATTGCTACGATTCATGGCGAGATTAAGGCTGCGTACCGCCACAAGAGAGAGATTAACCGAATGCTGTCAAAGATCCGATTCTCGGACAGCACCTATCAGATAGACATTCTTCCTGCGGAAAATGAAAATGGACAGTTTTATGAGATGCTGATGGCACCGGAGTTGGACAGCAAGGTTCTGGATAATGACGGATTTGAGGGACAGCTGAGCTTTGGCGAGGATGAATTCTATCAGAAATATGAGCGCCAGATTCAGAGGCTGACAGAAAAATTCATGCCTCCAAGAGATGAGGATGGACAGAATCGTTCTCTTCACAAACAGGAAATGGAGAGGTATGCAGATTATCGTAACTACCTGACCTTCAGTATGTACGAGAGAGTAGAAGATGAGCAGGGTAATGTAAAGAAGAATGCGGTAGACGAGATGGCAGGACGAGATTCCGGAGGAGAAGGACAGAATCCGAAGTATGTAGCCCTTCTTGCGGGATTTGCAATGCTCTATATGCAGCAGAGTAACCGGGATTCCAAGATCCGTCTGGTGCTCCTTGATGAGGCATTTTCCAAGATGGATAAGGAACGAAGCGAAGTATGTCTGCGCTATGCAAGAGAGCTGGAATTGCAGCTGATTGTCTGCGTACCGGATGAACGTCTCCAATCGCTGATCCGCAATGTGGACAGTGTCTACGGATTCCGGAGATATCAGAATCAGATATCCATGATGCACATTGATAAGGGAAATTATCTGGAAATGATTGAGGGAAGAGACGGTGACAAAGAAAAGCAAAGCGGAAATGAAGACAATCACGCTTATTCAATGGATGATTGAGAAAATAGATACCAAGGGATACCGGGCGGGCACTGCGTCCGGTTATCATCATCCCGGAGTGGATAGTGCAGTTATGCAGGCGGTTGGTGGAAGAGAAAGATTTCTTGCCCAGGCAAGAGAGATTGAAAATGATCCCGTGCTTGGCGGACAGGGAAAAGTCTGGTTTGACTGGTGTGATGTGAACACAAACATTCGTACCATCCATTACTCGACGGATATCATGCCGGCGCTCTGTGCAAGGGCAGGTGTCGAAGACCCGAGAAAAAGACAACTCAGGTATATTGACATTCTGGAAAATTTGAGGAAACGTGCGGAAGGGACATGGCTTACACAGTATTACGAGGAAGAGCTGCGTCTGCTACGCGAAGGGAATTGTTCTCAGACAACGAAAGAACGGATAGAAGATGGATGTCTGTACCGGTGCCTGAATGAGCTGATTCATCTGGAAGAGCCGGTGGAAAAGCCGATTTTCAGTGCGAGAGTATTTCAGAATGCGAAACTGCCGGAAGAAAGGCTGACTCCATCCAAGATATTTCGGAAGAAATATGAAGGAGCAGTTGTTAGTATCCTTACAAATTATTCTCCCGATTATGAAGATGGTATGAGTAATGATGAAGTTCTTGCAGCGCATGGAATTCTGTCCTATGCGCAGACCCTGGAGTGGAAAGGACCTCTTGTCTATTCTATGGAAGGAGATGCTGATGCGCATGCCGGTGTGGAGATAGACACGTCACAGAATCTCTATGGAACCATCATTAATGCGAAGACTCTGGAGCATGCATCACCGCTTAGACTTCCGAATGTAAAGCAGGTAATCATTATTGAAAATAAGGCAAATTATGAAAAACAGAAGTATAAAAGAGATACCCTGTATATTTTCTGTCACGGGTTTTTCTCTCCAAAAGAAGTGCGTTTCTTAAAGAAAATTGTGGATGTAGCAGGGGATAATGTGGAGTATTATCATTGGGGAGATATGGATTACGGTGGAATTCGTATTTTCCAATTTAATAAGGCGAATATTTTCCTGGAGTTGCAGCCGTTTAAAATGCTGAAAAGAGATTATGAGCGGGCAGTTGCCCAGGGAGCGGGAGTATCTATAGAGGCAGGAAAAAGAAAGAAGCTGGAACTGTTGAAAGCAGGTGATCTGGAAGAACTGAAACAGTGCATTCTGGAGTATGGGCTTGAAATCGAGCAGGAGCTGCTGGTGGAGTAGGGTAAAGCGTACTTGATTATAAGGAGGAAGAACATGAGTAAGTGGAAAGAGATAAGTATTCATGAGATAAAGAACATTCATATCGGTCATGCTCAGGATGAGGAGCATGGAACAGGCTGTAGTGTAATTATCTGTGATGAGAAAGCACCATGTGGTGTAGATGTGCGCGGAGGAGGCCCGGCATCAAGGGAAACGGAGCTTCTGAATCCGCGTATGAGCAATGATGGAATCAATGGACTGTTCCTGAGCGGCGGAAGTGCCTATGGATTGGATGTTGCCGGAGGAGTTATGAAGTATCTTGAAGAAAAAGGAAAAGGGATACAGGTAGGCAGTGAAATCGTACCAATCGTGGTGGGTTCCTGTATCTTCGATCTCAATTGTGCAAATGGAAAAGTCCGTCCTGATGCAACTATGGGCTATGCAGCCTGCCTTGACAGTGAAAGAAATATAGAACGAAACGGAAATGCAGGTGCCGGGATGGGAGCCACTGTGGGAAAAATCCATGGAGATGAGTACGCAATGAAATCCGGTCTTGGCTGTTACTGTCTGCAGATAGATGAACTTCAGATAGGAGCAATTGTAGTTGTCAATGCTATCGGGGATGTATTTGAAATGGACTCCGGGAAACAGTTGGCGGGTCTTCTCAATGCACAGAAGGATGGTATGATTTCCAGTGAGGAAGAGCTGGTCAGAACCCTTCAGACAGCAAGCGGTTTTTCTTTCAACACAACGATAGGCGCAGTCATTACCAATGCAAAGTTTACAAAGTCAGAGATGAATAAGATTGCAGCAATGGCCAGCAACGGACTGGCAAGAACCATACGGCCGGTGAATACATCCATGGATGGTGATTCCATTTATGCCCTGTCTGTGGGAGAGGTAAAATCCAATCCGGATGTGGCAGGAACCCTGGCTGCATACGTGGTAGGAAAAGCGGTTAACCGGGCGGTGCTTGAGGCAGAAGAAAAATACGGGTATAAAGCGGCAAAGGATATGATAAATTAAAATAAAAATGTATCATTTATATTGACGCAACTAAGGCTTTATGTTAAACTGTGCATAAAGTATTATTTTTCTACTTGTCTATGAAAAAGCGTATCTGATATTATCTTAAATCAGTATCATGTTGCAGATATGCCGTTGGAAGATGCAGTAGAACGTGCGATTAATGAATGTATCAGAGAGGGGATTCTGGCAGATTTTCTCTCGAAAAACAAAGCGGAGGCGAAGAAAATGAGTATTTATGAATATGATGAAGAAGAAACCATGCGCCAGCTGCGGGAGGAAAGTTTTGAAGAAGGAAAGGCTGAGGAAAGAGAAAAGAATGTCCATATTTTAACATTGTTTAGCAAGAATTCCCCCTCCTCTTAGGTGGTTGGGATGAATTGCAAAGAAAGAACGTATGTTCTTGAAAATAGGTGAGCATTGTGGTATAATATACTCAGTCGATAAGAAAGGAAGTCTTTTATTATGCGAGAGTTAGACCATAATGCTCATTCAGTTTTTTTGTTGTATTATCACCTTGTTTTGGTTGTGAAATACCGACGATATGTCTTTGATGATACTGTTTCTGACCGTGCTATGGAAATTTTTTCTTATATCGCACCCAGATATGGCATTGAGGTGGATGAGTGGAACCATGACGGTGATCATATCCATGTGATGTTCAGGGCTCAGCCCAAGAGTGAACTCAGCAAGTTTATCAATGCGTATAAGAGTGCCAGCAGCAGACTCCTTAAGAAAGAATTCCCGGAGATTCGAAAGAAGCTGTGGAAAGAAACTTTCTGGAGTCAGAGCTTCTGTTTGATAACAGCCGGTGGAGCACCGATTGAAGTG